>JBHKFL010000008.1:0-239042 GCA_042263625.1 Candidatus Malihini olakiniferum | reverse complement strand
TTCTTTTTCTGCCTTTGCCTTGAGTTGCTACTCGTAGTGTCAACGAATTTTATTCTAGCAATTCTAATAATTTATACAACTTCTTTTTAGATCTTTTTCTGTCTGTTTAAATTCTATCCAGAAAGCCCATTTTTATTCACTTACGTTGTTCGCTAATGCGCGATAAATCGGCTAGACTATCAATTATAAAATTAGCCAGCGCTTTGCCTTTTTCCGTAATCGGCTTATTGTTATGCATCAATATTTTTTCCGATAGCCTTAGTTATCGCTGCCTGTATATCTTTGGTTTGATCGCCTGCTCTATAAGTAGCACTCCTATCGATATTAAGAAAACTTTGAGTCGCAGGCAAAAGTATACGAATCCGTTGCATGACTCTGCTGGTGGAGCGCCCTACACACGGTGAGGTAATTCTGTAGATGGTCAGTTTTAATGCATCCCTCCTTGTCTGAAGGGGCAAGAGCATCGTATTACGATCGCTCGTACTCTTGCTAGTAACCTGTAACCTAAAGATACTTTTTTATGATGAGGCAGCCTGCTCTCTTAATCCAGCCACAACGCAGTCCATTCTTAATAGAGAATTGAAATTTAGATCATTATCTGAAGCAGATGATGTAATTGATAGCACAAGTTGTCTACGAAACCGATCCTGATGACACTTATCTCCGGCTTTTTTGGCTTTTAGCGTGATGCTTTGTATTACACGTACGTGCCAGATTTTTGCTAATTTGCCCTTATAGTGCATGCTGTCAGCGTTGGTGTATAGTTTCTATTCTATTTCGTTTATTATTTTAATAAGTGTGGATGATGCTGTTCGCATGCGCCATTATCGTTACAGAGATTGGTTAATGGCTGCAATTGTGCCCTAACCATAGGTGCAGACACGTTTATTGCTTGCATGGTAGAAAAAACCTAAGCGGATTTTATAGAAACCGCTAGAGCTATGGGCGTTACGCCGTTACAAATCATTGGTAAGTTCTGCTGCCAAAAGCACTTTCTGCTTCTATCTTATCAGCCTTGTAGGCTATTCTGCAAGGGGTGCTGTCTGTCGGTGCTGGTGGGTGGTTATCAGTATGGATACATTGATTATAACAAGAGAGTTATGAACACGGTATTAATATTACTGTTTATTCTGGTCTACCGAATTCAATGCGCAGATAATCGTATGGTGTTGGCAGTGACTCATAAATAAGTTTTACGATATGTTGGATAATTGTCGTTTATAGTAAGATGAAAAACATTAAATGTTAATAGGTTAAAGAAAAAATTATTCAAGTTAAAATCGTCGCCAGACTAGGTAGTTTATTAGGTGCGATAGGCGGTATACGGAGCTGTTGTTGCAAAAATAGGGTTTAATCAAACTAAAAGATAATATTGGCTTACTTACTGCCAACCGCACCTGACGTGATTGAAAACCTGAAAAAATGAAGCTGGTAGAACCAAAAGCATAATAGCTACCCCCGTTCTCTGGATAACGATCACATCACACTAACTTTATCAAAAAGACCTATGCCAGCCTGATTAATCTAATATCTATCTAAAGATAGCCTCTTCTTCGAAGAGAAAGGCTCTCCGTACGTTACCCTTCTCGTTGCTCGTAAAGAACAGAAGGATGCTGCAAACGTGAAGAAATTTTTTAGGCTTATCCCATTTAGATGAAGCTTATAAAGCTGCTAACGAGATTTTAGCGGGGTTCGCAGTGAAAGGCTAGTAATTTCAACGAAAACGTGAGTGATAATTTTTTAAGAAGGAGCGAGGCCACCCTCGGTGCTGCTCTTGTTATTTTTGTCGTAGCTTGAGTTTTTTTCAAGCTATGCTCTTCTAAATGAAGAGAGTGTGCTATACCGTTCGTATTTTTAGCGCTTCCCCTAATAGGGATCCTCCTTGCTATAGCCAAAACGGCACCTGTACCGTAACTCACCAATATAGGACTTCAGGCTCAGAGTGTCTGATCAGCCTTTAATATACGCCAGATACAGTTGCGAATGAACGCTGCCGTATGTATATACAGACTTAAGCTACGGTAATGTAAGCTAATACAGCCTTGATGCATAACTTTTAAGTTGTCAGTAGCATTGTAGACTTGTTACAGGAAGTGCATTTATAGACATTAGGCACTGCACTAAAAATTATTTTTCAAGTAGAAGGAATAGAGAACTTTACCTTATCCAGCTCTACTACAAGCTAGTAACTGTACGCGGTGAAGGATTCTAGCCATGTCTGGTTGCTGTTTATTTTTCATAAAACCTGTGATTTTGTAATTTAGTCATGCTCAATCTGATTGATGATACGCTAGTAGTCGATTTTACACTCTATTTGTCCTTTGCAGAAAGCCTACCTGAAGCCATCTGCGACTGTGCTAAACAGGCACCAATATACTGTTCTTCCACTATGTGTTTCTTTCCCAAGGCAGAATAAGAGCAGGCGCAGATCAATCCACATATCTACACCCTCGCCATTTTTATCACCTAAATCTTGAATCAGGATCCTCGCCCTGCATATCGAAAGAAAAAATCGTCATGCGGACTATGCAGCACTACTGCTATAATTCAAGTATATTGTCGAGTAACAGCCTTGCAAACAGAGAGGATTCAGGGGCATTAAGCTAGCATTATGCTAAAAATCTACTCCAGAAGTGGCTAGTTTAGCTAATAGACAGGACAGATCGTAGAAATCAGAGCGCAAATGCACTATCTGAGTATTTCTAGCACTACCCAAGGTAAAAGCAAGTAAAAGAGCGTTTATGAGATAAGCGCCACAGGTAAATTAAGTACGGCAAGGTGGAAGGAGCAGCGCTACATAAAATTTATGCTGCTCTTTTTTAACTAAAAAAGTCGCTGTTATACTAAAATATGTTATTCTATTTCAGAACATGCTTTACTATTTACCTTTACATCCAGTTTTAGGGAAAACTGTTGCCCATTGCCTTGCGTTCTAACAGAATTAATACCATGCGTACTAGCCAATATCTGCTCTCCACTCTAAAGGAGATACCTGCCGACGCTGAAGTTATCAGCCATCAGTTGATGCTACGCGCTGGGATGATTCGCAAGCTGGCCTCCGGATTATATACCTGGTTGCCAACTGGCTACCGAGTTCTGAATAAAGTCGAAAATATCGTACGTGAAGAGATGAACAATGCCGGTGCTATCGAAATTTCCATACCTATGGTACAACCTGCCGATCTGTGGCAGGAAAGTGGCCGTTGGGAAGAGTATGGCCCAGAACTATTGCGCTTTGTCGATCGCGGAGAACGGCCATTTGTGCTAGGTCCGACGCATGAAGAAGTGATTACCGATCTGATTCGTAAAGAACTTAGATCTTATAAGCAGCTGCCACTGAATCTATTCCAGATCCAAACCAAATTCCGTGATGAAGTTCGCCCACGTTTCGGGGTGATGCGTTCTCGCGAATTTATCATGAAAGATGCCTACTCGTTCCACACCTCGCAGGAATCATTGCAGGTAACCTACGATGCAATGTATGACGCCTACAATCGTGCCTTTAGCCGAATGGGATTAACGTTCCACGTAGTTCAGGCAGACACGGGCAGCATTGGTGGCAGCGCTTCACATGAATTTCAGGTGCTGGCGCAGAGCGGTGAAGACAATATTGTTTTCTCTACTGATTCTGAATACGCTGCCAATATCGATTTTGCTGAAGCCATTGCACCAAAGCTAAGCCGTGCCGAAGCAAAAGAAGAGATGCGTTTGGTTGATACCCCCAATGTAAAAACTATTGCCGAACTAGTTGAGCAATTTAATTTACCCATCGAGAAAACTGTAAAAACGCTGCTGGTTAAGGCAACAGAAGAGAGAGATCATAAACTGATTGCCCTGCTGTTGCGCGGCGATCATGAGCTAAATAAAATAAAAGCGGAAAAACTGGAAGGGGTAGCGAGTCCACTAACGTTTGCAACCGAGGCAGAGATTCGCGACATTGTCGGTGCAGGTCCGGGCTCATTAGGTCCAGTCAATATGCCTTTACCGGTAATTATCGACCGTACTGTTGCTGCTATGAGTGATTTCGGCGCAGGGGCGAATCAGGACAGGAAACATTTCTTCGGTATCAACTGGGAGCGTGATGTTGTACTACCGCACGTGGCTGATATTCGTAACGTAGTTGAAGGCGATGCCAGCCCAGACGGAAAAGGCACGCTGTTAATCAAACGCAGTATTGAAGTAGGCCACATATTCCAGTTAGGAAATAAATACTCTAAAGCATTGCAAGCCAGCGTACAAGGGAAAGATGGGCGTAATCAGATCTTGACTATGGGTTGCTATGGTATTGGGGTCACTCGTGTAGTCGCTGCAGCCATTGAGCAAAACCATGATGAGCGTGGGATTATCTGGCCTATTGCTATTGCTCCATTCCAGGTAGCGATTCTGCCGATGAATATGCACAAATCTTTCCGCGTGAAAGAGCTGGCAGACGATATTTATCAGTACTTGCGCGCTAAAGGCATCGATGTTCTTCTCGACAATCGTAAAGAACGTCTAGGTGTAATGTTCGCCGATATGGAATTGATTGGCGTGCCACACACAATTGTTATTGGCGATCGCAACCTGGATAAAGACGAGATCGAATATAAATATCGTCGTGACCGTGAGAAAAAAATGATTAAACTTGGCGAAATTGCCGATTTTTTGCTGGCAAAAATACTACCATGCCCTCTCTCTCAGAAAAGAGGCACTAAAATTGAGGAAAGCTCAAATATTTTATTTAACAGATACACTGGGATTAAAAAACGAAAGCTGTAATGGAATCTAACTTCCCGTTCTTCACCAGAAGATTCTTCTAGATCCAGAAATTGTAACTGCAAAATTTCATGCAGACGGCTAGAGGCTTCCGACCTTCCATCTGAATTTTACGCAGGTTTGCGGGTTAAGTCAATTTTACGACCAACCGTTTCCAACGTTACCCTTTTCTTCTAGAAAACTAAAACGAGGAAGTAACCAGTACTTCACACTGTTTAGAATTCAGTTCAAATGGCTATTGAAAGATATTTTTCATCTCGTTGTTTTACTTGGGATCTTTCCTGGTCGTTTCTATTCTCATCTACCAGAATTTCTAGCATTCTGTGTCGGAATCCACACCTAACAGGAAATTTTCCGATGTAATGTACTGGTTCAAGCGCAGTATACGGTTGACGTCGTCGACAGTTTCTATCTCTAGCTCTAGCTGCTCGGCACTCTATTGAGCATTAAGCTCATGATTCAGCTTGTGTAAGAGCTTATCCCCGTATGCAGATAAGCGTTCAGTTCTTGGACTATATGGATGGATAAACAAATGGTACGGTTTGGTTCATGATCCCCAGTTTAATTATTTGCCAAAAAAAACCATTTGATGTAAGTTGAAAAAAATGGAAACTCATTTCAGGTCACGATCCAATGTTTAACCGCAAGTATCGACCCAAGATTATCTATCTTTGATGAGATCCAACACCGGAAAACTTCGATACGGCGATGTGATGAAATAGCATCGCGTAGCGCTCTTCGGGAAAAAACTCCTCTTCTACTCTCATAAGCGGAGAGTAACCTTGCCTAAATAGAGTTGGGTTATGTCCACATAGGACATGCTAGTAGCTGCATTTTGGAATAACCATTTATCGTTGGGTGCCTCATTATCTACTGCTTCTTTCCTCCACTAACAGCTTTTCATCAAAAAATATTCGGGAGGGTGGTTTTTCATAAGATTTATCTTAAAAATATTAAGCGAAATAGGCTTATGCAGCACATCCTCGATAGCTTTAAGCAATCTCTCGTTCTAAATGCCATACTGACCCAACAGGGACAGCATCATTTTTTCTTTTTTCACTATTTTTTATTAATCTCAATCGTGATTAACGACTTCACATCCTTACTATGCGACAACTTCACTCCGCTCATCTTTAACCAGCAAGGCAACTGCATCACAAGCGATACCTTCTCCGCGCCCAGTGAACCCGAGCTGCTCGGTTGTGGTTGCTTTTATGTTAACATTATCCATAAGGCAGAGAAGGTTTTCTGCCAGATTAATCCTCATCTGTGGAATATGCGGCGCCATTTTTGGCGCTTGTGCAATGATGGTGACATCCAGATTTTCCAGCCGATAGCCTTTTTTGTGAATGCGTTGCCATGCCTGGCGTAGCAGTTCGAGGCTATCCGCGCCTTTGTAGACAGGATCACTATCGGGATAGAGTTTTCCAATATCGCCTAGTGCCGCAGCCCCTAGTAGCGCATCAGTTACCGCGTGCAGCAACACATCTCCATCAGAATGCGCCAATAATCCCTGAGAGTAAAGAATACTAACCCCTCCGATCACCAATGGACCTTCACCACCTAGTTTATGGGCATCAAAACCGTGACCAATACGCATTGGCGTTTATTCTCCTTGATTATAGAATGTTTGTGAAAAATGAGCTCGAAAAAAGATACATCACGCGTTAAAATGTGCGAATCGAGCCAGGTAGAACTCAGCTAGCGCCAAATCCTCAGGGCGAGTTACTTTTATATTATCGGCTCGTCCTGAAACGATTTGTGGATGATAGCCGCAATATTCCAGTGCCGATGCTTCATCGGTCACGACAGCGCCTTGTTGTAATGCTCTTTCCAGACAATCTTGCAATAATATCCTAGGAAAAAGTTGCGGCGTCAAAGCGTGCCAAAGATCTCGGCGATCAACCGTGTGCTCAATAGCTTCCCCTTGGCTGCGCTTCATTGTATCCCGTACGGGTACAGCAAGAATGCCGCCTACGTCGCAATGTCGGATAAGCTGTATCAATCGATCGAGATCTTGAAGGTGCAAACACGGACGCGCAGCATCATGTACCAGCACCCATGGTGCATCGCTTACCGCGCGCAAGCAAGCCAGCACCGAATCAGCCCGCTGTTTGCCTCCAAAAACAACACTAACACGTGGGTTTAGCGCCAGCGGCAAGGAAGCAAAGCGCCAATCGTCAGGGCTGATCACCACTACAGCTCGCTTTATATGCGAGTGCTGAAATAACGCAGCTAGCGTGTGTTCCAGTAGCGTTTTACCATGAAGGATGAGATATTGTTTTGGGCAGTTGCACTCCATTCTGCTGCCGCTTCCAGCGGCCAGGAGGATGGCGACGACCTCAGGTAAGGACATCAGCGCTTCAGACATGAATTAACGTAACGTCATCGCGTTGGCACACGGCAGAGAGCTGGACACGCTAGAATTTGCAAATAAAGGCACTGTCGCAGCATCGCGTGCGCGATCTTTAATAGATTCCTATTCTTCATTGAGATTGTCAATTTCTGTAAACAACTTTTCTTTCCTAAACCTGAACATCGTCATGAATACCATTTCACACAGCTACAGCGAATATTGCAGCCCACCGAGCACAATCACTAATGATACCGTTATCTTTGCCATCCAAACCCCTGAAAAAACGTCTAATTATCCCATAACTTTTACTTTAACTCCCTATTATTAAGGCAGATTAAGACATCAGTCAGTGACTCCTAATAGGAATAATCAGTATTTGATAATGCCTGCAACTGTGCAACAGAGTTAATAACTGATCGATCAAAGTTCCAGCTTGTTCTTTCTGAATTAAAAAACACTTTGATAAACTTTCCAGACAGCAGAAATTCACGCATCATTGGGCATTCCAGTAGATAGTGTGAAATAATAACCACCAGCCCCGTATCCAATATTAGGCTGGCTAACTCACCTAACGACGTAAATTTTTTGCGCCCTATCGAAAAAATTTTTCAGATCATGACAGGCAGGTGAACTAAATAACGTCCCCCTTTTTAAGGGGGTACTCGCTCTTGATCACGGTAGAGATCAAGGTTATTAGAGTTACAATTATACAATTAATAGCGTGATGCGTTCTCTTCTAGAAAGAACGCGATACCACTTCACCCCTCCCACTAGATCGCGGGCACTCAATGTGGGGAATGACAGTGCACCAGCGGATTCAGCTCCATCAGAAAATGCTACTCTATAGGTTGGGAAAGCTCCTATATCACCTGCAGAATCGACTCAAGTACCAATTTAGCGCTGTCAGTCACGTTGCTCACTCTGTCGATAAAAATGATGGAGTCCATGGTAGCATTTTTCTGACAGAACTCCAACAGCAGTTTATTAAAAGGTAAATCTATTAGGCCGATATCATTAACGGCAAGTTTTTAGTGACTCGCTGCGTTAGCGCATTGATCTCGAACTGATACTGAATGCTATCTACTCAAGCATCTGTTTTCTTACTCGCTACCGTGATGTCATAGCTATGTAGCAGAAAGTGGTTGCTGTGCTATCTACACTACATCAACCAGCGTATGCTGTCCCGCTAAATTATTAGCCTCCTGCACTAATAGATCGTCACGGCTGATATCTGTATTTTATCTTCCAGTATCCAACGTGATCATCTCTCCAACATGCGCTTGTTCCAGATCGCCATCAAAGGTAACGATCATGATTATCTAACTTGTCAAAATAATATGAACACGAAAAAGAACGCATGATCTACACTAAGGCCCATTTCCTAGAGGTTCCTTTCCACTACTAAAGAGCCGGTGTGGATTTTCGCGCATTGATATTGGTCTCGCTACTATAGATCGCGCTGATAACGGCGCTTAAAGCGCAGTTCGCTTAAAAAGTCATCTAATTGTTCCGACTCTAGACCCGCATAGGCAAAGATGATATCCAATAGTACCTTTTCCATAGATTTAGCGATACGGTTATCCTATATGAGATGGGACTATAACCGTAATGCTTTGAGCAGACTTCGATGCACTGACTGACTGGGAGCGAGATGGCCGAGATACAGCAGCGTTCCTAGTTTCATAACCATGCGCTGTGCTAAAAAAACAACCTACCAAAACCGGACAGCTGATTAGAGGAAAGACCTAAGCGCTAGCCGGAAGAATGAACCTCATGAATGAGGCTCATCTCTCCTCAAGAGCTAACACTGTTAATTGACAGTAGGGGGGGAGAGAAGCTACTAACGTACCTTCAACGTGAAAGGCAGGTATAAAGCGATATGTAGTTAGAGGGAATATAAAGTTACCTATCCAGTACGCAACAATTAAAGATACGATGGCAATAGTTAATAACCAAAATACCTAAATTTTTTCTGATAACCCTTAACGCTTAAAATATTATAAGTGTGCTACAAGGACGATTTTCGGGTAGTATTCGAAGGCTTTTATTTACGCTTGCTCTTCCCTTCAGGGAAGTTATTATGGTAACTAATACTAGGTAAAGTTTTCAGTTTGAAGACGTCCACCATCTCCCGCACGTGCGGGAGGGGTATAAATGTGGTCGTTTGCAGGGGCATTCCTTTATGGTGAGGCTAGAAGTCGATCCATACACTGGTTTGGTTATGGATTTCGGAGAAAATGGTGCATTTATCAAACTGCACCCCATCGGCATAGTTATAAGGGTGAATCCTGGTGAGCAGGATGAAATAGTATCGCCATACCAACCAGCAACATTGACCAAAAATAAGATAACATCAACTACTACTGCAATCTGACTCAGAGTAAGCAACAGCGTTTAGAAGCATCTTATGCACATAAAAAGCTAAAGATATATTGAACTCATGGAGTTACCAGTAAAAAAAAGATACAAAGGCAATTATTGCGGCCGCGCATGAAAAATATCGCGTAACGCATAAATAATCATCAGAAGATATTTAAATAATTGTTCGTCTACATCGACAGATGCCAATTACGACCGTTGCGGATTTCGATACAGAGCTTAGTTGCGGCGTCTTCCTATCTGATGGCTATAACAACATTCAGCCTCCTTAAATCTGAAGTGGCAGAACACACGACGCAAATTGAAAACTAACCCAGTTACTATCGGTAATTACTTAGTCAGTATGAAATTACTGATCTTTCTGCTGGCACTAAAACCCTATATTCCAATGCAAAACTGCTCACATATACCGATCTCAACCCCATTCGCCAACGCCTATCATTGGATGATACCTCACAGCCTCAAAGGATTAAAATAGCGCTCAGCCCCACACCCGGGGTATCCAAGACTATTGACCATCTTGCTTTCCTGATTGATGTTAGCAATGACCACGCAAATCGCTTTTGCGCTATATTAGCATAGTGCTTACCCACTCTGAATAAGTTATTATTATCCAGCAGCAGCGTATGCTACAGACCGCTGTCATCCCAATACCACGACAAGGCTTCCATTTTACTTTCCAGCAACGCTAACAGAAAGCGATGAGTTTTTCCTTCTAGAGCATATTTAAAGGCGGCCGCCTCCTATGAGGCCATGAGCGGGCTGAGAAAAACCTCCCAGAAGAGCACGTTACTTCTGGGAGGTAACCGGTGTACTCAATGAGCAGTGCATAACCGGCTGATTAGGCCTGGCCTTTTACTTCTTTCAGACCGTTAAATACGGCACGACCAGCCAGTGCTTCTTCTATACGAATCAGTTGATTATACTTAGCAACTCGATCAGAACGGCTTATGGAACCGGTTTTAATCTGACCCGCAGCAGTACCTACTGCTAGATCGGCAATGGTAGCGTCTTCGGTTTCGCCAGAACGGTGAGAGATAACGGCAGTGTAATCTGCACCTTTCGCCATCTTGATAGCAGCCAGTGTTTCTGATAGAGAACCGATCTGATTGAATTTTATAAGGATCGAGTTAGCGATACCGTGTTCGATACCTCCTTTTAAGATCTTGGTGTTGGTTACAAACAAGTCGTCACCTACCAGCTGGATTTTGTCGCCAAGCACTTTAGTATGGTATGCAAAACCTTTCCAATCAGATTCATCCAGACCGTCTTCAATAGAAACAATCGGATACTCTTTAGTCAAGTCTTCCAGATAGTGCGTAAACTCTTGAGAAGAGAAGGTTTTTCCTTCGCCTTTTAGCTCATAGTTACCTGTTTCTTTGTTGTAGAACTCAGAAGCTGCGCAGTCGATTGCCAGCGTTACATCTTGTCCCAGCACATAACCGGCATTTTTTACAGCTTCAGCGATAACACCCAGCGCTTCTTTGTTGGAACATAGGTTCGGCGCGTAGCCGCCTTCGTCACCCAAAGAAGTGTTCATACCTTTTTCTTTCAGGACGTTAGCTAAATTATGGAACACTTCAGAACCGATGCAGATCGCTTCTTTTACCGTTTTCGCGCCAACCGGCTGAATCATGAACTCTTGAATATCAACGTTGTTATCAGCGTGTTTGCCACCGTTGATGATGTTCATCATCGGCAAAGGCATGGAGAATGTGCCCGGTGTGCCGTTCAGTTCAGCAATGTGTTCGTACAGCGCCTGACCTTTGGATGCTGCTGCTGCTTTGGAGTTAGCCAGAGAAACCGCCAGAATAGCGTTAGCTCCAAAATTGGATTTGTTTTCAGTTCCGTCTAGATCAATCATGATCTGGTCAATGGCAGCCTGATCTTTAGCATCTTTGCCTAAAATGGCCTGCGTCAGCGGTCCGTTTACAGCAGAAACGGCTTTGGTTACCCCTTTGCCTAGGAAACGTGATTTGTCGCCATCACGCAGTTCCAGCGCTTCTCGATAGCCTATGGAAGCGCCTGACGGCGTAGCAGCCAGACCAACGAAACCACCTTCCAGATGCACTTCCGCTTCAACGGTCGGGTTTCCGCGTGAGTCGATGATTTCACGGCCAATGACTTTAACTATTTTGGACATTATACCTCCTTAATACAAGTTAAACTAAACTGATTCTGTATAAAAATGAATGTAAAACTAAAGACTTAGAAGAATAACGATTAGTCTAAGACCCGCGTATTTCTGAATACTTACTTTACCTGTCGTTTTTGGTAAGCGCCAGCTGCTTTAATGAAACCGGTAAACAGTGGATGCCCATCTCGTGGCGTCGATGTAAATTCAGGATGGAACTGACAGGCTACAAACCACGGATACTCAGGGAGTTCAACAATCTCAACTAGGTTGCGGTCTGCAGAAAGGCCTGCAACACGCAATCCTGCAGCTTCAATTTGTTTTAATAGCATGTTGTTAACTTCATATCGGTGACGGTGGCGCTCAATAATAGTTGACTCCTCGTACATCTCGCGTACCAGGCTTCCTTCTGCAAGGTGGCACGGCTGACCTCCGACTCGCATGGTACCACCCAGATCGCTCTCTTCACTGCGCACCTCAAAGGTGCCATCTTCATCACGCCATTCGGTAATCAGCGCAATGACTGGGTACTTACAGTCTGGTACAAATTCCGTTGAGTTTGCGCCTTCCATACCTACAACGTTTCGAGCAAATTCTATCAATGCGACTTGCATTCCCAGGCAAATCCCCAGATAAGGAATGTTATTCTCACGAGCATAACGCGTAGCTATGATTTTACCCTCAACACCACGGTAGCCGAACCCCCCTGGGATCAGGATAGCATCAAAATCCTTAAGAATATCAATACCGCGCGATTCTACATCCTGCGAATCGATCATCTTGATGTTGACGGTGAGACGATTTTTTAACCCCCCGTGCTTGAGAGCTTCAATCACCGATTTATAGGCATCCGGCAACGCGACGTATTTGCCCACCATACCGATAGTAACTTCGCCACCCGGATTAGCTTCCTGATAGACAACCTGTTCCCACTCGGACAGGTCTGCTTCGGCGCAATTTAAGCTCAATCTTTTACAAATATAATCGTCTAATCTCTGCGATTTTAAGAGCATCGGGATTTTATAAATCGAATCAATATTTTTTAAGGAGATTACTGCTTTTTCTGGCAAATTACAGAATAAAGCAATCTTTGCGCGCTCGTTGGAGGGCAACGTACGATCGGAACGACAAATCAGCACATCTGGCTGAATACCGATAGAAAGCAGCTCTTTTACTGAGTGCTGAGTCGGTTTTGTTTTCACTTCAGCCGATGCCGCCAGATAAGGTACCAGTGTTAGGTGCATGAATAAGGTATGCTCTCGACCAACATCTAACGCCATCTGCCGAATCGATTCAAGGAACGGTAGGGACTCGATATCACCGACAGTACCACCGATTTCCACCAACACTACATCATGGCCTTTGGCGCCTTCAATGATTCGTTCTTTAATAGCATTAGTGATGTGCGGAATAACCTGAATGGTCGCACCAAGATAGTCGCCACGGCGCTCTTTACGCAACACATCGGAGTAGATTCGGCCAGTAGTGAAGTTATTAAGGCGCGTCATTTTAGTACGAATAAAACGTTCATAGTGCCCCAAGTCAAGATCGGTTTCCGCACCGTCTTCAGTGACAAACACTTCACCGTGCTGCGTCGGGCTCATTGTGCCTGGATCCATGTTAATGTACGGATCTAGCTTCATAATCGTGACCTTAAGTCTACGGGCTTCAAGAATGGCCGCCAGAGCGGCTGCGGCAATGCCTTTACCCAGAGAGGATACGACCCCGCCGGTCACAAAAATATAATTTGTTTTCATGCTGAACCTGAGAGGTTAGGCTTCTGTACCCTAAATAATTCTATTTACAGGAAGGCGGAAAGTAAACTAATCCCTAAGAACTTACTGAGGTAAGTGACTATAGTAAGCGAGCACGCCCAACGTATCAGCAAAGTGAAAAATGAAAAAATAAAGATGGAGTGCCAAGACGGCAAACTAGTATCCCTGAACCAGATGAAGGGCACAAATGTTGTTTTTCATCATGATGATGATCATAACTCTATGGCTAATCCGATATATCACGCACAAATGCTATTTAATGTCATATTAAAAATCATGAAGATAAATAAAGAATAGCTAAAAAACGTCGCTTGGTGATTAACATTAGCCAAGCTGCTTTTTCTACAGTTTTATCCTGATCTTACGCCGACTTTATTTTTTCAAGCGTTACCTGTTCAACGGTTTTTCCTAAAGCGATAACAATTTCGCCTGACGGAAACGAAGGATAAAATTAAGATTTTCTGTTTACAGTGCCTTTTCGACCGAGATTATGAGAAAGATTGACAATAGCGAACATCAGATTGCCAACTTCTCTTAGGCCAGTTTTTCTTCATCATCCACCATCATCTACCGAGCTTATTGTGCATCACTTCATCGATTTCTTTATAGACTTTATCTACTATCTTGCTCCATCTTCAGGTAAAAGAACACTTAAAAAAAAAGATGACTAAATTCGCGCTGTGCAGATAGAGCCTTAAAATCCTCGATTGCAATGGTTTCGAAGGTATGTTTGCAATCTGAAGAGCAACCGTTTTCCGGGGCATGCAACGTTTTTAGAATAGAGAAAAGACGTTCAAGATCGGCTACTATTATGAATACTTCCTGCAGTAAATAATAAAAAAACACTGTTCCTAGCGCAGACCGAAAATGACGCTTTTTGACGATCACGCCTCTTGTTAGCAACGCGCGTCTATAACCTCCGGAAGTTGGTTGAGCTTCACCAGCATCCCTCTCCCAGCACCTAGAAGAGGTTTTAGATCGCAATTTTTATAATGCCTCGCGATCCTGGTCTTCAGTTCAGTACTAGGCTAATTGAGCTGAGCCTAAAGGAGTTCCCAATCCGCTTAAAAGACAGCTATCTCCTCCTCCAATACCAGCGAGCAACTCCTTTTATAGAGGAAGTTGATATTGTGGCGCGGCGACAGCAACTTCTTAGCCTCTTTCAGGCTGCTATCCAAATGCTCCAGTTCACTATCCAGTGTCTGGTAGCTAAAAGCATATTCTTATGGTGGTCATATAGCCCAGATTCGGCTTCAGCTAGGTATAGCTAGGATTTAGCTGTTTCTGGGTAATGATTTCAATCTGATCACCTATCTGCAAGTGATAGGTAAAGTGCATAATACGACTGCCAATTTGTCTCTGATGCATCGATGCCTGATACCACTATGAATGTGGTAGGCAAAATCTAGCGGCGTGGAACCTATAGGTAGGTAGACAACGTCCCCCATTTTGGGGTAAACACATAGATGCGTCCGCCAAAAACCTGTCTACGCACATTGTCTGGAATTTTATCCGAATCGACCATCTCTTCCTGCCAGGAGAGCAGTTTGCGCAGCCAGGCAATGCGCCCTTCAGAACCCGAGCGCCCACCCACCACAGTGCCCTCTTTGTATTTCCAGTGCGCGGCTACGCCCAATTCTGCATCTTCATGCATCTGTTTGGTTCGAATCTGGATCTCAAGGGTTTTTCCCCCTGGGCCTAATACCACAGTGTGGATGGACTGGTAACCGTTCGGTTTGGGGTTTGTTACATAATCGTCGAACTCATTCGGCAGGTAGTGATAATGTGTGTGCACGATACTGAGAGCTGCATTGCAATCTTGCAAACGCTCAACCACAATACGCACTGCCCGTACATCGAACAGCTCATCAAACGACAGCGATTTCTTCTTCATCTTCCGCCAGATGCTGTAGATATGTTTAGGTCGTCCATAGATATCGGCCTTCACGCCCTCACCGTCCATCGCAGCGCGCAACATTTTCACGAAATCATCGATGTACTGCTCGCGATCGATTCTACGCTCATGCAAAAGCTTGGCGATTTTTTTATACTCGTCAGGGTGCAGATAGCGGAAGCAGAAATCTTCCAACTCCCATTTCAGCTGACCAATACCAAGACGGTTCGCCAATGGTGCATAGATGTTGGTACACTCTTTAGCCGCTAAGACCCGCTCTTCTTCCTCCGCGTTTTTCACTTCACGGAGGTGTGCAATTCGCTCTGCTAGCTTGATCACTACGCAGCGAAAATCTTCTACTATCGCTAAAAGCATACGACGAATATTGTACCTCTGCTCAGAGGTAAAAGAATTTTTCTGTATCGATTTTAACTGACGGATACCATCCATATCACGCACGCAGTGCACCAAATCGACGATATTTTTGCTAAACTCTTCACGCAGTGTCTCTTCATCTACTGTACCAGAATTCGCCAGCGGAAATAGCATCGCAGCGCGCATGCTGTCGTTATCCATGCTAAGTGTAGAGAGGATCTCTACCATTTCAATACCGCGCCATAACAGCAACATCGCATCGGGATGTCCCTGTGTGTGCTGTTCACAATACCTCCAGGTTTCGGCTAAGCGTTCACATGACTGCTGATTATTGATACCCAACGATACAATCCAGGCATTTGGCACAAACTCGCCGTCCGTATTCAAATGCGCACTTCTTACCGCAACCATAAATTCTCCCTATAATGCCGCTTTGTGAGAACATGCCGCCTTACGAGAACGCTGCAAAAATAGTACAATTGATTCAAGGGAGCCAGTATCAGGAAAGATATCCAACATAGCACCCTGCGCTAAAGTATAACCTGTGGCCAACACACTTTACTGTCCTGCTCTCACGTGGTGGGACGAAACATAGAGCACACGCTGTAGTGCTAGTTTAACAATGTATTGAATCACTTTTCAGCTGCCCAGGCGCATGTCTTTTCCAGCAGAGTAGCTTATCAAATCCCTGAGCGCTCTTGGATTGTTTCTCAATATCATTATCGATAATTTTAGTGAAAAATGTGATTTTAGACAAGCTGTTACGAAGTATATTTTCTCGTTTTTTTTCTAACAGAACAGGCACCCTATCAACCCGGATCACCTCCGCGACGGGGCGCGCTCAGCTAGCTGTAGCGTAATTGCTCATACTAAAAAATAGGTCAAGAATACGATCTTGGAGTTGCAGATTCAACCAAGTGATTGCCTGCGATACCATCTGCAGGTTCACTGCGTTATGAACCTGAATAAAATGAGGTAGGGTAAACAAAATTGTTATACTATCACCGGATAGAGCGCTGCCCTTCGTCAATAACGTCACCATATTCGGCCTCCAGCGGCAGATAGACAGCCACTTCCTGATACATCAAAGAAAACGCACGTAAGAAATATCGGGTATCTGCTTACGATCAGAGCGCTAAGATGCCGCAACACTAGGAGTGTACCATTATCTCTGCTAACACAGTTCTACCTGCCCTGGCCGCTTTAGCACCAGTACCTGATTAAACAGATACGAAGAGGGCCTAACAACCCCTAACGTTCAGAAGCCTACCCAGGGCAGGTCTCGATCTGCTACCAGTATGGGAACCTCATGACGTAAAATGCGGGATCATCATGCCTGCATGATGATATTGATTCTGGCTTCGACGTTAATTATCGGATTGCTGTTCAGTACCTTCTTTATTATTCATCGCAATAATCAGTTACAAGATCAACCAGCCAAGCCAGTGCTGAAGCCGGTATTATTGCATTTCTCTCCGCCGTTTCGGCTTACTCAATGATAGCAAAGCAACAGGAAATAATTCAGCTGCTAATCAATATGCGGCATCGCTGCCATTCCGACATTATACGCTACATCATCATCACTAAGAGGCAACACTAGATGGTTTTCAAGACGGATCCAGAACTACAACATGGCCTATTTCTTGATGCGGTAAAGCAGCAATCAAGGCTATCAGGCATGCATTCCCATTTAGTCGATGGTAAGAGTACAGCACATGCCTATCATTATCGAACGGCACGGAGTTTACAGATGTGCAGGCAACATCGAGCGTTCTACTTCAATAGTGGAGTATGTCTTACTAGAGCTAGATAGAGACTACTCTCTTTATACTCCTGTAATGTCAGGAGACATATGTTTCAACGATGTTAATATTTCCGGAATGTTGCTGTTGTGTTAAACAATAATGGATTAGGTTCTAGCCCCCGTTTTAGGTGGTCTTGACTTATACGCTCCCAGTAAGCGTATCATCTCAGTTTCATCAATCACTGGGATATTCAGCTCTTTCGCTTTTGCTAACATTAGCCCTGCGGCTTGCCCTGCAATCACCATATCCGTTTTCTTGGAAACGCTTCTGTTAACTTTTGCGCCCAGTGCCCTCAGCCGATCCTTGGCTTCATCTCGGGATAGCTGTCTCAGCGAGCCGGTCAGTACAATAGTTGTCCCGGTAAAGGGATTATCGAGCCTTGCAGAATCCACCTTTTCAATTTTTGGCCAGTGAATATTAATCCCTTCAATATCAATAAGTTCATGAATCATTTTCTGATTATGCTCTTTTTGCAGGAAATGGTGCACATGCTTCGCTATAACTGGACCGACATCCGCTACCTTAAGCAGCGCGTCTTCATCTGCTAAAAACAGGTTATCCAGCGTGGCAAAATGCTGCGCTAGATTAGCCGAGATTACTTCACCTACATCACGAATACCTAACGCAAACAAGAAACGGGAAAAGGTAGTAGATTTAGCTTTTTCCAGATTATTAATCAGATTTAGTGCTGATTTTGGCCCCATACGATGCGATGCGGTCAGGATACTAGCAGTGAGATTAAACAAATCGGCAGGGGTTTTAACGTGCTCTTTTTCAACTAGTTGATCAATCACCTTGTCACCCATGCCTTCCACGTCCAGCGCACGGCGAGAGACAAAATGCTTTAATGCTTCCTTACGCTGCGCACTACATATCAACCCTCCGGTGCAACGCGTCACCGCCTCCCCTTTAACGCGATCCACATCGGAACCGCAAATAGGGCAATGAAGGGGGAATTCGATATGACGCGCATCGGTAGAACGCTCTGTTTCCACTACGCCGATAATCTGCGGAATGACATCGCCCGCGCGGCGAACGATGACGCGATCTCCGATCTGTATACCAAGGCGTTCAATTTCATCTCGGTTATACAAAGTAGCATTGCTCAGTATCACGCCAGCAACGGCAACTGGCTCAAGGCGCGCAACAGGCGTAATTGCGCCGGTGCGCCCTACTTGAAAATCAACACCGTGCAGCCAGGTTAACTGTTCTTGTGGGGGGAATTTAAAGGCAACAGCCCAGCGCGGCGCGCGCGCGACAAATCCTAGCCTCTCCTGCAATGCCAGGTCATCTACTTTGACCACCACGCCATCGATATCGAAACCAAGCTCGGCTCGCTCTTGCTCTATAAGACGGTAAAATGCCAACACTTCAGCACTACCAGTGCACAAACGAATACGGTCGCTGACAGGAAACCCCCAGGCTTTGCACTGCATCAAGCGCGCCAGATGCTTGTCGGGTAAGCTTCCCCCCTCAAGAAGGCCAATGCCATAGCAGAAGAAGGTCAATGGTCGTTTGGCCGTAATACGGGGATCGAGCTGACGTAATGATCCCGCCGCCGCATTGCGCGGATTGGCAAAAATCTTGCCACCGGTGCGTCGTGCTGCATCATTGAGTCTTTCAAAGTCGCGGAGTTTCATGAAGACTTCGGCGCGCACTTCCACTCGCGCAGGAATGTTGTCACCATGCAAGCGCAGAGGAATAGCCTCAATAGTCCGAATATTAGCGGTAATGTTTTCCCCCCTTAAGCCATCTCCGCGTGTGGCAGCATGCACCAGTAGGCCATTTTCATACATCAGGCTTACCGCTAAACCATCAAGCTTCAGCTCACAGCAAAAAGCTAGATCTTCACTGCTTTTTAGGTGCTTCTGAACACGTTTATAGAATGCCAGATAGCTTTCTGCATCGAAGACATTATCTAGCGACAGCATCGGCACCTCGTGACGTACGGTTTTAAATACCGACAACGGTGCCGCACCAACGCGCTGCGTCGGTGAATCCGATGTAATCAGCTCAGGATGATCCGCCTCAATCGCCTTAAGCTCATTCATTAGGAGATCATATTCCACGTCTGGAATTTTCGACGCATCTTCAACGTAATAGTTATATTCGTGATGTCGCAGTTGCGCGTGTAGCTCTGCTACTCGCGCAGTCAGATGTTCTACTATCATTGGATGATTACTCGTACTCTTCTATTTTATTTCAGCTTATTTGATTTGATGGCATTAATAATGTTAGTGGTAGAATAGCCATCTTCAAAGTTCAGAACCTGCACGTCATCCCCATTGGCCAAGACCTCGTTACTGCCTGCGATATCTTCTAGGTTATAGTCACCGCCTTTTACCAAAATATCTGGCAGAATTTCGGCGATCAGGCGCTGTGGGGTATCTTCTTTAAACGGCACCACCCAGTCAACGTCACCTAGAGCGCTGAGTACTACCAGGCGCTGTGGTAACGCATTTACAGGACGCATCGGACTTTTAAGAGTTTACAGATCTATCGCTGCTTACCGCCACAATCAAGCGATCGCCCAGTTTACTCGCGTTCGCTAGATAAGCGATATGGCCTGCCTGCATGCAGAATATCGAACACACCGTTGGTCATCACAATTTTTCACCACGCAAACGCGCTAGCACCACGGCGGTTTTCATCTGTGCTTCATCCATAGCACCCGCGATATGTTCCAAGATAGGCTGTGGATCAATCCCATCAAAGCCTTCTTCGAAATCAAGGAGAAACAACTGTTGGTTACGCGATAGTACGCGAAGTTTATTGATGGTAGGACGCGTCGGCACTGAAACGAAATCACACTTGACGTTCACTTCGCTCAATTTCGCACTCAGTGCTCGTGCAACGTCATCAATGCCCGTCAGCCTAACCAGGCTGGAGTTTACCTTCAGCGCTGCAATCTTCATAGCAACGTTAGCAGCACCACCGGGGCGTTCTTCAATAGTGTTAACTTTTAGATCGGTACAGGCGCTTCTGGTGAAATACGGCTGGTCGGACCGTACTAATAGCGATCCAGAATCACATCCCCTACAACCAGAACTCCAGCCTGACGAAAATCAGGTAATGAAACTTTCATGCAGCTACTCCAAGATGTTTTTTCATAATCCCTTCAACACAACATTCAGCTATTTTCCTGTCGGTTTTCAAGTGTTGCCATTGTTGCTGTTCAAGAGCAAAGCACTCGATTCTGCCTCGTGCCAACTGAACTGTTGCTACAATTCCAGGTGATGTAGGCAAAAATCATGGCTTCCCCCTCTTCCTCAATCCGTTTTAGATATAGAGGTAAATTCCAAGGATGCAAGATGCTATGGTGACTGACAGGCGTTCGTCAGCAACGGGAAAAGGAATACTTTATAGAGGTAAATTCCAAGGATGAGCGGAAGAACGAACAAGGCCAACGCAGCTATAACCCGAAAGTAGGACATGTAGATTACATCACATTACTGGTTATAATGCTGTTTGCACAGCGCAGAAAAAACCGTCCGCGTCAGCAATATCGGGTAAAAGAGTGGTGCGAAACGAAAACACAGATTTGAAAAAATCTAATTTTCGCGAAAAAGAAAGTCGATGCCACTAATATTCAACTGGATGACAAGCAAAAAGAAATTATTTTGCAATAGTTCCTCCTGTATAGCTGCGGAGTGGCCGAGCATTTTGGTGTGCTGATTGGTTTATTGCTGCTCGATCTTAATCGCCTAGTAAGAAGAAAATCGCTAGATGCGCTAAGCGTAAGTAGCATCGATAGTCACATTCACTTGTTTAACCGATTGTAGAAGCCTGACAGGTATGCAACTTTTAACTTTAAAAAGTCACCTCGACGCCCTTGACGGATGATAAAAGGTCATCTTGACTTGACCGGGAGTTTGTATTGAAGAGTTATCTGGTTGGTGGTGCTGTACGAGACAGCTTACTTGATCTTCCCGTTTCAGAACGGGACTGGGTAGTGGTTGGTGCCACGCCTGGGCAAATGTTAGAGCTTGGCTACCAACAGGCCGGGCGGGATTTTCCTGTCTTCTTGCACCCAAAAAACAAGGAAGAGCATGCCTTGGCGCGCACTGAACGCAAATCCGGTAACGGCTATACCAGTTTTATTTGCCATGCTACCCCTGATATCACCCTGGAAGCAGATCTGCTGCGACGCGATTTGACTATCAATGCCATCGCCCAAACCGAAGAGGGAGAGCTGATTGATCCTTACAGTGGTCAGCAGGATCTAAAACAGCGTCTGCTACGTCATGTTTCTCAAGCTTTTCAGGAAGATCCGCTGCGTGTATTGCGCGTAGCGCGCTTCGCCGCACGCTTTACCCACCTCGGTTTTCACATTGCTGAAGAGACGCTGGCGCTGATGGAATTTATGACCCGCGCAGGTGAACTGGCTTTTCTAATGCCGGAACGGGTATGGAAAGAGACGGAAAAGGCGTTGGCAACCCATTCGCCTCAGGTCTATTTTCAGGTACTGCGCGACTGCGGGGCGCTCGCAGTATTGTTTCCTGAAATCGACAATCTGTATTGTATGCCAACTCTGGAGCAATGGAACCCAGAAATCGACAGCGGTGTTCATGCTCTGAGGACACTGATGATTGCCTCCAGCCTCTCCCTCGAGATCGATGTGCGTTTTGCTACACTTTGCCAGGATGTGGGAAAAGTCTTGACACTGCCAGAGCAGTCTCCACGCCACCACGAGCGCGGCCCTGCGGGAGTGAAACTGGTAGAGAAAATGTGCCAACGTTTGCGCGTACCAAACGCACTGCGTGATTTAGCTAAGCTGGTGACAGCATACCACGATTTAGTGCATACCGTGATGGTATTGCAGCCCATAACGCTTATGAAGTTATTTTATGACTTAGACGTATGGCGTAAACCGAGACGGCTAGAGAAGCTGGCACTTACCATCGAAGCGAATTCCCGTAGCCTCACCCAGTTTGAAGAGTCACATTATCCGCAGGGAGATTACCTGCGCAAGGCATTTTTTATCGCCAGCGGCGTCACTAGTAAATCGGTAGTAGCCGACGGTTTTCAAGGCATCGGTGTACGCGATGAGCTACATCGGCGGCGTGTTGCTGCCCTCACCGAGTGGAAAACAAAGCAAACGCTTTCCACTACGAAGTAGCTAGCTGCACTAATGATGTTTACTGTGGCAGGAGGGACCCTCCCACGCCAGGTATCTGGAATTTTGTCGTACTTGTTGTAACAACGCTTTATCTATCTCCACCACGACGATAGCAGTGAGTGGTACCTATATTAAATGCCACTTCCTGTCTGCGTGTTGATGGCGTCAATGCTCCCTGCTGCATCAGCTATTCGGTGCCAGCACATCTTGCAGGGCCGAATGCTTTTTACCCATTCGCGCCAGAAATTGATGTCCCGACAGTTTCTCTGGCATGCTTGTCTCATTCTCAGCATTACCAGTGTTCAGCTATGTTTATGGAGTATGTTCGCTTCTAGATGAATGTTTGAGCACTCAGCGACGGACAGGCCATTTTGATCTCTCGAAAAACGCTTCGCCCATTCTAATTTATAAAAATACCAGATAGACTATACTTGCTAAGAAGAAGCGATAAATCGCGAACAAGACAAACGAAATACGCATGATCAGTTTCAAGAATGTTTTTATAGCCACTAGCGCGACCAGAAACGCAGTGATAAAACCCACAGCAAACATCGGTAGATCGGTCAGCAATAGAAAATGCCAGCTCTTATACAGATCCAGAACCGTCGCTCCCATCATCATTAGTACGGCCAAAAGAAAGGAGAACTCAGAGGCAGCGTAGCGATTGACGCCAACTAGCATACCACCCGAAATAGTCGCCCCCGAACGAGAGAAACCTGGCCATAGGGCCAGACATTGAAAACAGCCAATCATGAACGCCTGACTATAGGTAATTTCATCCAGTCCGGTTGCGCGCGGCGTCTTTGGCTTCAACCATTCACCAGCCAGCAGCAGAAAGCCACCGACAATCAGAGCATACATCACATTTTGTCGGTTAAATAGTGATTTAATATTGCTATGAAATACTAATCCAAGCACCATAGCAGGGATCATTGCCAGCAAAATATGCCCCAATTTCAATTGATCTTTACCGCTTCTTTGATAAAGAATAGCACCAAAATGGATACCAATTAGCCCAAACAAACGACGCCAAAACATCATAACGACTGCTAAGATAGAACCAAATTGTATGATAACCTGAAAGGTTTTCGCCTTCTCATCATCAAATCTAAGCCAACTGCCAACGATAATCATATGCCCTGTCGATGAGATAGGTAAAAACTCCGTTACCCCCTCAATAACCCCAAGAATAAATACTACTACCAACGTGTGGAGATCTGCCATGCTTCTTGCACCCTACCTTTTCCGAACCTGCATAATATCAAGTAATACCCATAAACAAGGGGCTACGCTGCACGCGCGTGCTGATTTAAACAGCACCACAATAGATAAAAGAAGGATATTAAGGTCACTAAAAAAAGATTCATAAAAATTTACCGTGCACCACGCTCAATCACAACGCCTACCTGGCGTGCCTGTGCTACCGCACCAAGCTTACTGACTTTTAGACGAAGCCAGGGAATGGCAAAACGCCGCATCAGCAATTGCGATACTTCTTCCGCCACGCGTTCTACCAATAAAAACGGCTGGCTGGAGACATGGGTGATGACGGCTTCACTGACATCGGCATAGCTCAGGCAGTCACGCACATCGTCGCTTACTGCTGCCTTGCGGTTATCCCAGCCCAGTTCGATATCGAGCACTAACTTTTGCGAAATTCTGTGTTCCCAATCATAAACGCCGATAGTGGCAATCACGGTAAGTTCTTCTATAAATACAATATCCATCATTTCGTTCTCTATTTTTACCGCTTTTGGTATCACTTCCAGTGGAATATGCGTATTATCCACAGATAGCAACTGTAAAACGACCTTTATTCAACGGAACCGTGTTATGAGCGCTACTGCGATTGGCATGATAATTTGCATATGTATGCGGCGACCGCTCCTCTCTAGAGCGATTCTAGAATGCTAGGTAGCAGGTCTGCCAGATCCACGACAAGATGGTTTAGGAAATCCCGGAGCAACTAATGTATTGCGAATTGCTGGCAAAGCCGATTCCGCAATATTCTTAGTATTTAACCTTCAAAAAGGACTGTTACCCGTTTGTGGGGATTATGCGCTTGTCGTCGCCTCTCTATCTCGGTATCACCGCCATTGCCGCCTGTTTAGGCTATATCTATTCGGTGTTTTTTCCTTGTTGTGGTGGGAGGGAGGGGAGGCGTTTCGAAAGCGTTTGGCGCCATCGCGCCTGTCTATTGGGATATCATGACCGATGTTATGACCGTCACTTGGCTGCTTACGGTACTGCTTAGTAGTTATTCCTCCCTAGGGGAGGGGGCCATCCTGAATGTGCTGATCGCGCCCTTTTATGTGTGGTGGTTCAAACCTAAGTTACCTTTCCGGTTGCAATGCTCTCTTGTCTGATCTTGATGCTGTAGCATAATAATATTCAAAATCTGTTCGCAGGCAGGAAAGCAAGATTGGGAAGTACTACAGTGAAGTGCCTTACTCAAGTGGTTGGCTAACTTAACTGACCGCCACTATATTCTACGTTAGAAAAAAGGAAACAGACATGAGTTTAATCAACATCCCGGCAGGTAAATCACTGCCGGATGATATCTATGTAGTGATTGAGATCCCGTCCAATGCTGACCCAATCAAATATGAAGTCGATAAAGAAACTGGTGCTCTGTTTGTAGACCGTTTCATGGCGACTGTCATGTTCTATCCGTGCAACTACGGCTACATCAATAATACGCTGTCTTTGGATGGTGACCCTGTTGACGTACTAATGCCGACCCCTTATCCGCTTCAGCCAGGTTCTGTTATCCGATGCCGGCCAGTTGGCCTGCTGAAGATGATCGACGAATCCGGTAAAGATGTAAAAGTAGTTGCCGTACCGCATACCAAATTGAGCAAAGAATACGATCACGTTAACGATGTAAACGATCTACCCGCACTGCTGCGTGCTCAAATCGCCCACTTCTTCTCTCAATACAAAGCGCTTGAAAAAGGCAAATGGGTGAAAGTAGAAGGTTGGGAAAATGCGGATGCGGCAAGAGCCGAGATTGTTTCCTCTTTTGAACGCGCGAACAAATAAGCATGTAGCGCATTGCGCAATTTCTCTGATGGAGAAAGATCTCCTTGTTCTTTTTTCTATCTGAAGCTCAACTGTCCCCCTGCCTTTCAGGACTCCGTTTCACACCGTTTTATGCGATTTTTTCGTAAAACACCCCTGCCGACTGCCAACCGCAGAATAAAAATCAATCGATTTTATCTTTTAACTACCTAGGTTAAAGTCCCCTAGACTACATAGTGCGTTTATTATCCAGTAACTCTTTCCCTATTTGTCTCGTAAACTCCTATAAAAAATAATTTTCATCGATAAAACTCTAACTGATAGAGCACATTCAGTGCCTGGTTGAGACCAGATACCGCTTATAAATAGAAGTCTTGGAATTAACTAAACGATAACGTAATGCAAACTTTGCTAAAAAGAAAATATACCAATACCGTAAATGTACAGGTTGCGTAGCAACTTAACCTTAAACTACCTTTAACAAAAGGGACAGTACGAACTTTCTTTAGTATTCTATCATTGATTCGTAGCATAGGTTATCGTGGGAGTAAAATCTGGCACAACAAAGTGATAAAACCCAACTCAGCATCCGTCAGTCAGAAGCACTACCTAGGCTCGTAAACCTAATTCCACTTGCACTCTGATGCGCTTTTAGCCAACAGGTCCATGCTCTATGATACTGATAAAATAGATGTTTCTCTTTTTTTCTATCTACGTCTATCTAACCCTCTCGTGAAGTCTGTAGCTGTAGCAGAATTAACCGATCACGCGGAATCGGTACGTATCGTCTACCATTATCAGTTACGATCTTCTATTACAACTATTTTATGAAAACTATGACCTAGCACAAGGGATGCATCAGGGCAACATCTCAGCACGCAATATCACTTAGCCATCTGCATGCACTCACGGAAGACTAGATGAAACCTAGCATAAGCAAGTCTCTAGAGCGTTTCCAATAAGCAATGCGTGCTAACAACGAAAAAGTCTCCATTAGGATAGAGATCCTAATGGTAGTGTCCTTTAGTATCCGGAAGAGATGAACATCAGCAATATTTGGATAAAAATTCCAGCAAGGGGTATTGCAGATTGGCGGAAATTGGCCTGTTTTTTGCCACATAAGAGACTAGATAAATTGCTTAGATTTTACGCCATACTTGCCAAGTAGCCTATCACTACCTTTATAATGCTCTGGACGCGCCCTGACATCCCTATCCCTTACGGTGATGTTATTCATTTTGTCATCTAATGCGATTATGCATTAGCAATGCTTTTATGATCTTGCTAAGAATCGGGCCTCAATTAACGGAAAACATATGTTAAACAGTATAGAACTGATATTTTTACTAATCGCGGTCAGCGCATTTTTCTCGATAGCTGAAATATCGTTGGCCGCTTCACGCAAAATAAAACTTAAACAGATGGCAGATAAGGGTAACATTAATGCCTCCATGGTACTGAAAATCCAGGAAACACCTGCTATCTTTTTTACCGTTATTCAAATTGGCGTTAATGCCATGGCTATTTTGGCTGGAATCATCGGTGATCAAGCATTTTCTCCCTATTGTAATATGTTCTTCCAACGTTTCATGACGCTGGAAATGGCGGATACCGTCAGCTTTGCCTGCTCATTTGTACTGGTTACTAGCCTTTTTATTCTGCTGGGTGATTTAATGCCAAAACGCATTGGCATGACGATACCGGAAGCTGTTGCTGTCCGGATTATCAATCCTATGCACTTCTGTCTGTTCTTTTTCCGCCCGTTAGTATGGTTTTTTAACGGTCTGTCGAATGTGATTTTCCATTTACTTAAGTTACCGATGGTGCGCAACGACGACATTACCTCAGATGATATTTATGCCGTGGTTGAGGCGGGTGCACTTGCAGGCGTCTTGCGCAAGCAAGAGCACGAACTAATAGAAAATGTGTTTGAACTAGAATCCCGTACCGTACCATCGTCGATGACATCACGGGAAAGCGTGGTATTTTTCGATTTACATGAAGATGAATCGAAAATCAAAGAAAAAATCGCGAAACAACCACACTCCAAGTTTCTGGTTTGTAAGGGAAATATCGATCAAATCATAGGTTATATTGACTCCAAAGATCTGCTTAACCGCGTACTGGCTAACCAAAGCCTGTCGCTTAATAGCGGCATTCAGATCCGCACCGCACTCATCGTACCTGACACACTAACACTCTCAGAAGCGCTGGAAAGCTTTAAGGTAGCAGGTGAAGATTTCGCAGTAATCCTTAACGAATATGCTCTGGTCGTAGGCATTATCACCCTCAACGATGTGATGACTACATTGATGGGCGACCTGTTGGGTCAGAGCATGGAAGAACAGATTGTAGCGCGTGATAAAAACTCGTGGCTTATTGATGGCGGAACACCGATTGAAGATGTGATGCGCGCGCTAAGCATTGATGATTTTCCTCATTCGGATAATTACGAAACTATCGGAGGTTTTATGATGTATACGCTGCGTAAAATTCCGAAACGTACTGACTTAGTGCGCTTTGCTGGTTATAAATTTGAGGTGGTGGATATTGACAGCTATAAGATAGACCAGTTACTGGTCTCTTCCCTTGAAGAGAAGAGCATCGCCTCAACTACAGCCTCTGATGCCGAATCACTAGCTGAGCCAAAAAGCTAATCAACAATGTGAGCAACCTCATCCTCTAGCCCCGTTGCTGCTTACTAGCGGAGAGCACAACTTCTTAAATCTTTTAATATTACGCCCAATAGTTAGTCGTAATATTACATTTAATTCTACAAAAAAAGAGCAAATTCACATTTTTAGAATGTTAAAAGTTTATTTTATTACCGATCATCATGGTTTTATTTTTCACCTTTAAGTAATTACTTAATAAATTTTGATCACATTGTCAAACAGAACAGACCAGATATCTTCCTCTACGGCTAAGCTATCAGCGGATATCCCTGGTTAGCATCTAGACACTATTGTGTCCCTAACTGTCATGGCGAACAAGCTTACGCTCAAGCAAACATGCTCCCTATCGGTATTGCCGATAAAGGGGGCTTCTATACCGTAAAGAACAGCGTAGCTACGAACTAGAATAGTTCACAGCTCACGGAAAAAGTACGCCTTATCCATAGAAATAATATTGCACAAGCAGAATATTAGCCAACGATCCTCCGATCCTCTTTAACTCTCTCACCTTGGTTGAGGTCTCCCTCCTTAGGAGACCTCAACCAAGGTGAGACAAAAGCCTCTAGAAGATTATCGAGTAAGAGAGGCGTAGCGAATAAAGTAGCAAGAAATGCTTAACCTGAACACACTATGCTTAATGCTATCCCTCAGGGGGGGGGAATATTGAACAAGCGCTGTTACTCGGATTAATGCAGGTAAAAGCAGTCGGTGCAACTATTGCGAAACCGATCGATGCAGACCTTAACGGGCTAGATGGACTCCTGTCAGGAAACCTGATGCAGACCGAGATCGGCAGCAACATCATCAACCATGGCCAGCATGGCTGGAAGTGAATTTATCCAATTAGGATCACCCATGCACGCTAATCTTACTAATAGCGCGCCATTGCGGAGGAGCAAACTCTCTCATCTCTTCTCAAAGAGAATAACCTTCCCGTCAACGGTGTTTTTTTCGAGGGCGAATCTGGAAGAGCAAGATACGCTGATGACCAACCAATCCACACCTAAATGTCAAGGACATAGTCGCAGAACTAGAGATCGAAACTACTGATGGATAGCGTGTGTACTTCGCGTTCGCCAATCCGATAGTAATTTCCTCCAAAAATGTCAATATCTCATTTTAGAATTTGCACTAAGTTAGTAGAAAATCACGCAGCACTTTTGCGCATGATTACACTATGTATCTTTACTGGGATAAAGTAAGTTCACCTCACCGATAAAATGCTGTCATAATGACTAGCAAAAGTCTTGCTGAGCTAGTTCAGTACAATATTGCGTTCTACGTACGCTAGGTGCATCATGCGTGTACATGATGCAATGGGATTCTAGGAGTAATCTCTTTAAGCTACTGCGCGGCTTTCCTAGTCGCTCTTTTCAAAATCTGCGTGGCAGAGAAGCTGTTTACACCAAAAACGCAGGATGCACAAAAATAATCGTGCATCGTAAGTAAATCAACACATAGCAAGTTAGCTCTTATGGACATTTCTCAATCATCTTCAGAAACAGACTGGCTTAGTATCTGCTCAGGGCCTCTCTTTTTTCTTACTGATAGAATCAGCCTATACTGCGCAACAAGGCACAGCAAAATTAATTATTTAGCAACGATCAATACGTTTAGAGTAGCGAAAACCTCACTGTGAGCTTGGAAGCTTACTTCGTGGTTGCCAAGAGTACGGAGTAGACCGTTCGGCAGACGAACCTCACTCTTCGCGATAGCAACACCCGAAGCGGTGCAAGCATTAGCGATGTCACGCGGACCGATAGAACCGAACAGTTTACCTTCATCGCCCGCATTGGATGCGATGGTAACAGTACCCAGTTCAGTCAATTGCGCAGCACGTGCTTGTGCGGCCGCCAAAACGTCAGCTAGTTTGACCTCTAGTTCAGCGCGACGTGCCTTGAAGGCCTCAACGTTTTTCTTGGTTGCAGGAACAGCCTTGCCCTTCGGAAACAATAAGTTACGAGCATATCCAGCTTTAACGTTTACATGATCACCTAGACTGCCTAGCTTTGCTACTTTATCAAGCAGAATAACCTGCATTACCTTATCCTCTCAAAGTTTCGTTAATGAACAATGACCGATTACTGATGACGATCAGTGTACGGCAACAAAGACAGGTAGCGCGCGCGCTTGATAACACGGGCTAGTTGACGCTGATATTTAGCATGAGTACCCGTGATACGGCTCGGAACAATTTTACCACTTTCAGTGATGTAGTTTTTCAGCGTTGCGATATCTTTATAATCGATCTCTTGAACGCCTTCCGCGGTAAAACGGCAGAACTTGCGACGACGGAAATAACGTGACATTTGGCTAGTCTCCAGAATCTATCAATTCAATCTGCTCGGCATGTAACACCGTTTTATTCAACCCATTGCGGCCTTGATGACTACAAATAAAGCCTTGAACCCTGATGTGCACACCGAGTGTTATACTCTTGGTAATTGCTTGAGAATCACGTCCACTGACAATTACGGGCATACGGCACCATGCTTGTCGACTAAGTCCGGCTTCCTCCTGTACCGAGCTGTGCTCAAGCACAAATTGACAGTGAGGAATGCACGATGGGCTAATCGTTCGTAACGGTGCCTTGAATACTATGCCAGATAGTTCTAGACGATTAGCAACCACCACGATAATTACTCTTCAGAATCCCCAGATTCAGCATCATTACCGGGTTCAGCGTATTCATCATGACGCTCACGGCGTTCATCTTTTGCTTTTAGTATCGGTGACATTTCAGTTACAGCGTGCTTGGTGCGAATAAGCATGCTGCGGATAACGGCATCGTTAAAACGGAAGTTGGTTTCCAACTCATCGATCACATCCTGCGGTGCTTCAACGTTCAGCAGAACGTAGTGAGCCTTATGCAGCTTATTGATAGAGTAAGCCAGCTGACGGCGGCCCCAGTCTTCCAGACGGTGGATCTTTCCTGCTGCAATAGTGATAGCACCAGTGTAGCGATCGATCATATCAGGAACCTGTTCGCTTTGGTCAGGATGGACCATTAATACGATTTCGTAATGACGCATCGAATAGCTCCTTACGGATTTTTCAGCCTCCTATTAGGGTCCAGCCGCGGCCCAGGGAAGCAAGGAGAACGTGTGTCTTCGGCTGAAAAAGAAAGAATTATTTTACGTATCCCTGTGCATAAGCGCAAGGCGTTCTCTTACTGTTTTACCGTGTATTCTACTCGCTAAGTAACAAGCCCAGTTTAGTAGCGATAGGATCAGAAACATTCTGAACATATTAGGCGTCGTTCCAGGCTAATAAAGACCCATCTCCCGAAAAGATTTATCTCAGATAGGAACTAGAAGGAGGGTTCCTCTTCTGCGAGAGCATCACGCGCGTGGAATACCTATAGAGATTTTCTTGGTTGAAAAATACTCGGGCAAGAGGATCTGGTGACTATAGAAATCCGGCGGAGGAAATGCCCGCATGAGATGCGCATAGTATACTTATTTATATACGTCCGTTATTACCTAATTCAGGTCCTTCCGCACGTTTCCCTGCCAGTAAGCGGATTGCTGAATCATGTTATTTTTGATTCTAAAGCATACTTTTTATCAACTATTATCCTGCAGCAGCCTTTCTGTGTGGTGAAAAATGCGCATGTATCTTCATCAAGATACTGTTTGACATAGATGATATGGGCGAATTTCGCCGGACGTTGACGGACAGCTTATCCCATTCCCATCTTTTGATAACGGATACAAAATAACGTATTTCCTGTTCCCCTATTCTACTAACAATATATCGATCATCTCTACAGGCATATGATAAAAAGAAGTATTTCTTATCATATGCCTGTAGAGATGATCCCTCTAGGAATAAATGCGAAAATTCCTCGTTTAATATCGCAATAATATGCTACTTATCGGCTGCGGTAGTTTTGCATGGTTGCATATCAGGCTAAAATGGCAAAGCCATTGAGCCTCTCGAGCCTCAGCTCTCCGTTAATCTGCCAGCGAGCAGATGCGCCTTCCTTCTGACAGCATCTAGATAAGGTTATCAGCTTATTATCTATGACCAAACAGGCAGCTTAAAGAAAATAGGGTCGATATCGGTAAACGTGCGAGGTAGTGAGTACCGACGATAGTGATCCGTACCATTCAAAAAAGCGGCCGCTTACGGTGCTCGCTATCACACCATCAGGTAAAAATAAGAGCACGTGTTTAAAACACATCTGAACAGCACGTGCCGTGCTATAACGATAAAAAAAGGTACACATACTTTTGGATTGATAGTGTTAAGCTAGACGCTGTCTCACTGCCTCAAACAGAAAAACACCGGTCGCTACGGAAACGTTAAGCGATGACACGCTACCGGCCATCGGAATACTGATCAGTTCATGGCAGTGTTTACGCGTCAAGCGGCGCAGCCCTTCCCCTTCTGCGCCCATCACCAGCGCTAGAGGTCCTGTCAGCTTGCTTTGATATATTGCGTGATCGGCCTCAACAGACGTCCCCACGATCCACACCTGATTTTTTTGCAAAGAACGCAGCGTGTTCGCCAGATTGGTTACGCGGATCAAGGGAACACATTCTGCTGCTCCGCAAGCTACTTTTTTCGCCGTGGCATTCAGTTGCGCAGAACGATCGCGCGGCAGAATGATTGCATGAACGCCAGCAGCATCAGCATTACGCAAGCAGGCACCGAGGTTATGAGGATCGGTAACGCCATCTAGTATCAACAAAAACGGCTGTGCTACACGTTCCAGTAAATCCGGAAGATCATTTTCCTGGTACTTACGACCTTCTTTAACCCGCGCAATTATCCCCTGATGCACTGCGCCTTCAACTTTGTTATCCAGCCATTGGCGATTTGTAACCCGGATCAGGATACCGATAGCTTCTAGCGCCGCAATCACTGGCTGCAAGCGGCGATTGTCGCGCCTTTTGAGAATAAACACTTCCAGAAAACGTTGCGGATCTCGTTCTACCAGGGCGGTGACTGCGTGGATACCGTAAATAATTTCGCTCATTTAATACTCTTCAGACAGGGTGTGTTAACGAACGACGGAAGCCCAGTCCTTCGTTGCAGGCATTTATTTTGCCACAGTTTTTTTACTGGCGCGTTTCTCTTTGGTAGAGGCTGTGATTTTAGCTATTGTTTCGCCTTTTTTCTGCTTTTTTTCGGTATTGTTCTTCGCTTTGTTTTTTGCTTTCACTTTACAGGGCGCCGCCTTTTTCGCTTCTTTATCCTTGTAAAACGCGCTATCCGGCTCAAAATTAGCTTGTTTTTTACCACCATGACCTATCAGTCGTGCCTCATGGAGGCGGATAGTTTTTTTCGCCTTATCACGCGCTGTTTTGCCTTCACCGCCTACTTTACGCGTGCTGGAGAGTAGTGTAAAATCAATATTACGTTCATCCATATTGACAGCTTCTACGCGAATCTCAACCTCATCACCGAGACGATAGCCTTGCCCGTGCGATTGACCGATCAAGCGCTGGCCCACGTTATCATAACGATAATAGTCATTATCCAACGTCGACACATGCACTAATCCGTCGATAAATAGATTGTTAAGGCGCACGAAGAAGCCAAACCCAGTTACGCTGGCAATGATCCCAGTAAAGGATTCCCCAACGTGATCCTGCATAAAATCACATTTAAGCCAGTCTTCTACATCGCGTGTCGCTTCATCAGCACGACGCTCTGTCAAAGAGCAGTGAATACCTAGTTGTAGCATCTCATTAAGATCGCTGTGCCACTCACCGGTCGGCTTCCAGCGTTCACGACGATCACTCAATAGATACTTGATACCACGGTGCAAAGAAAGATCTGGATAGCGACGAATCGGGGAGGTGAAATGTGCATAAGACGTAAGCGCCAGGCCAAAGTGGCCGCCGTTTTCCGGATCGTAAATAGCCTGTTTCATGGAGCGTAGCATCATGGTTTGCAGCATTTGCTGATCTGGACGATCGGCTACCAGCGTCATTAGTTCGACGTAATTTTTTGGCTCTGGTTTCATACCACCATTCAGCGTCAAGCCAAGCTCACTCAGTACGCTACGTAGCGCCAACACATGATCTTCACTTGGGCGATTGTGTACTCGGAACAGCGCGGCTTCCTGATTTTTCTCAACGAATTTTGCCGCTGAGATATTTGCCAGAATCATGCACTCTTCAATCAGTTTGTGCGCATCGTTTCGCACTATGGATTCCACGCGCTCGATACGGAGTTCCTCATTAAAAATAAACTTCGCTTCTTCGGTTTCAAAGGCAATGCCGCCTCGCTCTTCACGCGCTTTATCCAGCACCTTATACATCTTGTACAGCTCTTCTAACCCGCCCACCAGCGGTTGGTAATGCCTCCGAAGTTCTGCATCTCCCTGCAGGAGATGCCATACCTTGGTGTAGGTAAGGCGAGCATGGGAACACATCACAGCCTCGTAGAATTTGTACGTCGACAATTTACCGGTGGCAGAAATCGTCATCTCGCATACCATGCACAGACGATCAACGTCAGGGTTCAACGAACACAATCCGTTAGAAAGCAATTCTGGTAACATCGGCACCACTTGCGATGGAAAGTAGACAGAGGTACCGCGCGCCCGCGCTTCATGATCCAATGGTGTGTTGGGACGCACGTAATAGCTGACATCGGCAATGGCAATCCAGAGCCGCCAACCACCACCGCGTTTTTTCTCACAGTAGGCTGCATCGTCAAAATCGCGCGCATCTTCACCGTCAATTGTAACCAGTGGCAGCGAGCGCAGATCAACACGCCCTTTTTTTGCGCTTTCTGGCACCTTTTCGTTAAAAGTCTTAACCTGCTCTTCGACCTGTTTTGACCAGGTATACGGGATATCATGGGTGCGGAGCGCGATATCCACAGCCAGACCGGTGCCCATTTTATCTCCAAGTAGCTCAATAATCTTTCCGATAGCTTTTGTGCTATGCGTTGGGCGCTGGATTAATTCCGCTACTACAATGTAACCCATACGTGCACCGTTGATATTTTCTTGCGGGATAAAAATGTTGAAACTCAGTCGTCTGTCATCCGGCACTACAAAACCCATACCCGCATCGAAGATGTAGCGGCCAACAATCTGTCCGACGCGCGGTTCTAGTACGCGTATGATACGGCTTTCTCGCCTCCCTTTACGATCGGCACCCAGCGCTTGGGCTAGCACCAGATCACCATGCATGGTACGTTTCATCTCTTCAGATGAGAGGTAAAGATCGTCTTTTTGCCCTTCTGCACGCAGGAAACCAAAACCATCACGATGGCCGATAACCCTACCACGAAGCAAATCCAGTTTCTTCGGCAAGGCATAGCATTGACGGCGGTTAAACACCAGTTGACCGTCACGCTCCATGGCACGTAAACGGCGGCGTAGCGCTTCTTGTTTCTCTTCCGTTATCAATGCCAAATCGGCAGCCAGTTTTTCGCAGCTAATGGGAGTATTACGTTTTTCGATGTGGGCCAGGATGAATTCACGGCTTGGGATGGGTGATTCGTATTTCTCTGCTTCTCGTTCTAGAAATGGATCTTGGGACATTGCAATTCCTCCGTTGTCTTCAGCAGAAGGCTGAACGGGACTTCATCATTCAACCAACAATAATTTATAAAGAGACGTGTTCTTTTTCACCATATCGGCTAACGTATGTTGGTCCAGTTCCGAAAGAAAGCGCTGAACACCCTGTTGCAGCACTAGTTTTAACCGCCATGACTGGCATAATGTGGCAAAACTTATGATCGCAGTTCACCAGAGATAGCGCCTCCAGCGAGCGCACCACATTGCCAATGCAGATGGCTTCCGCGTGTTTTGCTAAACGGATGCCACCGTTTTCCAGAGCACTGCCATGACAAAGCCAGCCCGACTAAGTCGATTGATAATTTTCAGCAGCTGATTACGAGAGACGATGACGAAGACCTACGTCACTTTAGTAAACTTCGTCATCTTCCCTTGAGGCAGCGATGCCCTACAGATAAGCGCGTGTAATGCGTAATCCGTAAAAAAGGTTAACTGCACAGAAACCTCGGATATCCTCAAGGCAATCGGTGAGAACGTCGTAACAATGCTCATCAAATCAGCAAAAACTATTCTAGCCGCCCCCCTCTCGCTTATCTTGCACGACAAGGACATCAAAACCGCAGGAAGAGAAGGCGAGGCTAACCTGGATGACAAACCACATAAGATCTAGCTTTATTAGCAATAATAAACCAGTCACAAATGATTCAGCGAATTATTTAGCATATTCCTTGAATTTCGGAATTTTCCCCATTGTCCATTGTTTGCCACGTACATGCATCTCTCATTGTTTTTTGTTCAACGATCACACCACGCATAGTTAAATAGTTAACCTGCGCATAAAAAACACAAAATCAATATAAATGTGCATTTTACTCTGATAAAGTAATTTTTTTATCCACTTTTTTCTGCTACCTAATGAGTCAAAAAAAATTCCCTCGAAGCCAAGCACGCAAAGAATAGCGAAAGAGATTACTATCCATCTCCATGGTATAGTTCAGCTGTACCTTTTTACTAGCACCATATTTTCTGGTGAAAAAATTATCCTTGCCTTCAATATCGTCGATATGCTGTACATAGCTATTATCGGTAACGTTTTTCTGATCACTTATGCTGTCGCGCTGGCGTTGATCGCAGCGCGCAGCAGTCTGATCTCCGTACTAATAAGCCGTTTTTATTTTTGAGAACATGGAAGTAAACTCTCCGAGTTTCTGCTCGGTTTTTTGAACTGGGCTGATATACTTAGGGAATTGCCACCGTATTGATTATTGCACTGGTCAAGCTGCTAGCACTGCCGGAAAGCATCACTTTCGCTGTTGATGGTGCTGTGTGATGCTACTTATCTCTATGTGGATTTCTACTCACAACGTTTTCGGTTAGCGAGGACGAGGAATAGCGAATATTATACCGAGCTTTCCTCAGCCATCACGGTGGTGTTTAGAACCTTCGCTAGTAGCGCAATGCAGGTCACCAACTAGACACGCCTTGCACGAAGAGTCCGCATCGCTATCAGTACCATCTTTTTATCAGTTTTCTCCTTTTTTTATCAATTTCCTCAGCTATAATAGGTAGTTATATGCTACTTAGCTTTTACGCAAAACGTTTTTCGCTAACACTGATGTTATCAAGAGAGTAAAATAATCACGGTGGTAATATTCTAGGACTGAGAGGCACCGGACAACATCACTTCCATCGCCTAGCCCACTACTACTATATGGCAAAAAAAGAGATCGCAGATTGGTTTATGGGAGGTAAGCTGGTGTTCGTCACCGTCATCAACCCTACGTCGAGACGTAGGGAATCTACTTTGCAGAAAAAAGAGTAAGCTAGCATTGCCCTAATGGGGGTCCTTAGCGGTGATTAGTTTATTCATGCGATTCCTTCCTCTGGAAGGTTTTTGCAGAGGCTGATGCACGGGGTCTTACTCTGATAGAAAACCCTATATTTTGAAGATAGTCATCTTCACTCAGCTTCTAGATACTTTGCGCTGTCTCCCTAATACGCCACAGATTGGCGGATATCCGCTATATAGGTGCAGATAGGAGGTATTCTATTTACACTACAAGCTATCCACTTATTGATAGCTATAGACTCGATGCTTAGCATGATCATGAACCCTATTGCGCAAAATTTACAGAACGTCAGAGAGAAGATCGCCATTGCTGCTACGGCATGTAGACGTGACCCGCACGCAGTGACCTTACTTGCCGTCAGTAAAACTAAATCTGTGGCGGCAATCGAAGATGCGATCGCCTGCAGGCAGTTCAGTTTTGGGGAAAATTATGTACAGGAGGGACTGGACAAGATACGCTACTTCCGCAAAGTTTTGCCGCATGTAAATATCGAATGGCACTTTATCGGGCCACTGCAATCCAATAAAAGCCGCCTGATTGCCGAACATTTCGGCTGGTGCCACACTGTAGATCGCCATAAAATCGCCCAACGTCTGAGCGAACAACGCCCAGCGTCGTTACCGCGGTTGAACGTATTATTGCAAGTAAATATCAGCGGTGAGGCCAGCAAATCAGGGATCGCACCGGCAGATCTTCCCGCATTGGCTGGCACCGTTGCCGCACTGCCGCATCTGACGCTGCGCGGTCTGATGGCAGTTCCTGCACTGGAAAGTAACTACGAGCGGCAGTTGGGCGTTTTTCAAACGATGCATGACCTATTTATGCAGTTAAAATTACATTATTCTCAGGTGGATACCCTCTCCATTGGGATGACAGATGATATGAACTCTGCTATCGCGGCAGGCAGTACGCTGGTACGTATTGGTACCGCTATTTTTGGCGCGCGTTACTATTCCTATCATGGATAATCTCCGTCAGGAGGGTGATCCGATCGATTGACCGCTTTACAAAATAAGAGAGCATTAAGATGCAAGACCGAAAGCTAACTTTATTTGTAGCGGAAACATGACACAGATCATCATAGGCGGGCTGGTTAACAGCGGTATTGTCTTATCAGTAGCGACGACAACGCTGCAGGCAGAGAGCGCATCGGCCTACTTCTTCCTGTTTATGGAAGCGATGCAGCAAGAAGGCTCTGCCTCAGGGATTTACGCATAGTGCTCGTGAGTTGGTGCAGTAGGCCGCAGTGGATCTCCTGCATTGGTAGAGGCTAGCCCAGCCTTGCCTCTTTCTACGCTACAAGAGAAAGTGACGTGTCTAAAGAGGCAGCACTACGGAAGAAGCACTGCAGTCTGCATGGCATCTTGCGCAGGAAAGGGAAAAGCGGTTTTACCAAGGTTTCTGACAGGAGTTTTCTGACAGCCCCTTTCTGGAGAGGATGACCCTGCTTCCTAGCGAAGCACCTAGAGGGGCTCTTTAGCGGTATTTTTCGCTAAAATTCCATAGGCGTACTGTGCCTGCTAATGAACATTGTCATCAATCTGAATTCACCGTTATAATCTACCCTAAAATAATAAGGAATAGATGTTTCTATGCTAACCCTGACGTTTCTGATTAAGACACTAATCGATCTGTACGTAATGATGCTTCTGTTGCGAATTTGGATGCAGTGGTCACGTAGTGATTTTTATAATCCGCTATCGCAATTCGTAGTGAAAATCACGCAGCCTATCGTTAAGCCACTGCGTCGTATCTTACCTACCCTTGGTCCCATCGATAGCGGATCTCTGCTGTTGGCGTTTCTGCTCACCACGCTAAAATACCCGATTCTGATGCTGGTTCAGGTAGGCGCATTTGCGATAAGCCCGGTGAACCTACTGGTTGGTTTACTAGGGCTATTAAAATCTGCTGGCTATCTAGTCTTCTGGGTGGTGATCATCCGTGCATTGATAAGTTGGGTGAGCCAAGGACGCAGCCCAGTGGACTACCTTCTTTTCCAGCTTACTGAGCCCTTTATGGCACCGATTCTCCGAATCATACCAGCTATTAGCGGTATCGATTTCTCGGCGATGGCAGTGATTTTAATCCTATATCTCCTGAACTTTCTCGGAAAGGATCTGTTTCCAGAATTCTGGTTCCTGCTGTAAGTACTATCACCCTATAGCCTCACGGGCTACATTATTCAGCTGAAGCACGGCTGTGACCAGGTGAGCGGCCTTCCTGCAGAGTTATAAGGTGAAAATTTCATAGATTATGATTATAAATCCGTAGCCTTTTCGCATAGAAATCGTCGCACACCGCTCCGCGCCCACAGTAACGTAAGGCAGGAAACTGCGCATCGAAATATATAATTTATCATCAACGATGGCTTTAACCTAGTTAGGACATACGCAAAGTACGCGAACTTACCGATTCTTGGTCGATTTTGGTATAAATATCGTCAGTATAAACTGAAGGGAGACTACTTTATACAAAGCGCAGCATGTGGCAAAAATAAGGTTAGCCTGCCATCGCTGATGACTCTGGCATTGCAGTTCAGGATTAAATCTATTGCTACTGTTAGCATGCATGACCTCCCCATTCACCTATGCTAATAAACGCATAAGTCAGTGTGTTTAGAGCGTTAGCAGGCGATACGTCATCTAGAGATAAATAATGAAGAGTGCATGTTGCAACGCCAGCTAACAAGGTTCATGCACAAACCGATGGGATTACTCAGGTAAGTGAAGCGGGGAAGCAAAACGAATCCAACGCACATGCAACTTGCAGTATGACGAGTATATGGATTAACATTTATCAGGCATAATAGGATGTATGTACCCACCTTCCGATACTCATCGCCCTTTCCTTAAACCACTATTCTCAATCGCGCCTATGCTTGATTGGACCAATCGCTATTGCCGTTATTTCCACCGTCAATTAACGAGACAAACACTGCTGTATACCGAGATGATAACCACAGGTGCAATTCTTCACGGCAAGAGCGAATATCTGGCATATAGTGAAGAAGAGCACCCAGTGGCATTACAGCTGGGCGGAAGAGATCCAGCCGCACTGGCACAATGCGCACAGCTGGCGGAGCAGCGTGGCTACGATGAAATCAACCTTAACGTCGGATGTCCTTCAGAGCGACTGCAAAATGGACGCTTTGGTGCCTGCCTGATGGCAGAAGCCGAGTTGGTGGAAGATTGCATTAAAGCGATGCGCGATCGGATCACTACGATACCTGTCACTGTGAAAACTCGGCTCGGAATTGACGATCAGGATAGTTATGCCTTCCTGTGTGATTTTATTCATACGGTAGCAGGACGTGGCCAATGTAATACCTTTATTATTCATGCTCGTAAAGCCTGGCTTTCCGGCCTTAGCCCAAAAGAGAATCGAGAGATTCCTCCGTTGGATTATCCTAGAGTCTATCAACTCAAACGTGATTTCCCTACGTTAACTTTTGTTATTAACGGTGGCGTAAAAACATTAGAAGAAGCAAAAACACATTTAGCGCAGCTTGATGGGGTAATGATGGGGCGTGAAGCCTATCAGAACCCTGACCTGTTGCTGAATGTCGACACGCAACTATTTGGTGCCAAGGCGCCTGCTGCCAACACCGTTGAGGTAGTGGAGGCAATGTACCCTTACATTGAAAATGAGCTGGCAGACGGGGCTACTCTCGGTCACATTACCCGCCATATGCTCGGCTTATTCCAGGGTATTCCCGGCGCGCGCCAATGGCGTCGCCACTTAAGCGAGAATGCCTACAAGCGTGGTGCAGGAATTTCCGTATTGGAAGCCGCATTAGCATTAGTACGGCATCGCGTGGTATGAAATTAACAATTAGTAAAAAATACTACACCTTGACAAGGGTTGTCATATTTATATATTTAAATCAACAGGTTATTATATGTTCACTGTTGGCATGTTTCTTGTAATAACGCTTTAGAGCTTGCCAGACGATCGATTACGTCAACACCACAGGATGCCTCGTGGAACAGGAAGGTGTCTCACCAGACTTAATCTCATGCAATTCATGCAGCATGTAGTACACCGTTAGTCCTTTAAGGAAGGACGCTATCCTTGTTTAAAACTGATGGGATCTAGCAGATTCGCATGAGATCTGCCGACACGTTTTGCACCTCGCTCTCTCTAATAGTGCAAGTTTTAAGAAAAAACATTTAAGTTTTGAACAGAGCCTGCGCTAGCGCGTAGTGAATTTCAGGGATAAATGAATTTCATCCCGATGACTGATGTAAGTTAGTACTTCTGGTAAGCGAACATAGCCAACGCATCATGCAACTTGCAGCATAACTAGTATAGACCGGTTTTATCACTTCACTTTCGTATACAATGCACCTTTATAAAATGACAAATCAACTGATAAAGAACAAAATCTTATGGCAGAAAAGGACACCGCACAATCTTCGAATCTGATTCGTCGTGACCGACAGGTAGAAGGATTAAAACTTCCGCCTCATTCACTGGAGGCGGAACAGTCGGTTCTGGGCGGGCTCATGCTCGACAATGAGCAGTGGGATAACGTCGCAGAACGCGTCGTCTCTAACGATTTTTATAACCGCACACACCGTCTAATTTTCAGTGAAATGCAGCGGCTTCTGGAAATGAGCAGACCCATCGATTTGATCACATTGTCCGAATCATTGGAGCAAAATGGAGATCTAGATACCGTCGGCGGTTTTGCATATCTCGCTGAATTGGCCAAGAACACCCCTAGCGTCGCTAATATTAGCGCCTATTCGGATATCGTGCGCGAACGGGCTGTGGTGCGTGAAATGATCGCCGTCGCCCACGAGATTGCAGATGCTGGCTATGATCCACAGGGCCGCAGCAGTGAAGATCTGCTGGATCTAGCGGAATCGCGCGTATTCCAGATAGCCGAAAACCGTGCTAGCAAAGATGAAGGCCCAAAAAGTATCGATCGCATTCTGGAAGATACGGTCTCTCGTATTGAGCAGTTATATCAACGCCCACACGACGGGGTAACCGGTATATCTACTGGTTATCAGGATCTGGATAAAAAAACCGCCGGGATGCAAAAATCGGATTTGATCATTGTCGCAGCGAGACCATCAATGGGGAAAACGACCTTCGCTATGAACCTGTGCGAAAATGCTGCTATGATGCAAGAAAAGCCAGTACTGATCTTCAGTTTAGAAATGCCCTGTGAACAGATCATGATGCGTATGCTAGCATCGCTATCTCGGGTTAAGCAAACTCGTATCCGTACCGGACAGCTTGATGATGAAGATTGGGCTCGCATTTCCAGCACCATGGGTATCTTGCTTGAGAAGAACAACCTATTTATTGATGACTCATCTCGCCTGACACCTACAGAAGTGCGTTCACGTGCACGGCGCGTTTTCCGAGAGCACGACGGCTTGAGCATGATCATGATTGACTACCTGCAATTGATGCGAGTGCCTTCTCTTTCGGATAACCGAACGCTAGAAATCGCTGAAATTTCCCGTTTACTCAAAGCATTGGCAAAAGAATTGCAAGTTCCAGTGGTTGCACTCTCTCAGCTTAACCGTAGTCTAGAGCAGCGAGCAGACAAACGCCCTGTTAACTCAGACCTGCGTGAATCCGGCTCTATCGAGCAAGATGCCGACCTGATTATGTTTATCTATCGTGATGAGGTTTATCATGAAAACAGCGAGTTGAAAGGCATCGCTGAAATTATTTTAGGGAAACAGCGTAACGGCCCTATCGGTACCGTTCGTTTGACCTTTAACGGGCAGTGGTCGCGTTTTGATAATTATGCCGGTCCACAATACGATCATGAATAAATAGTGCACTGAGAAGGCTGCGTAAGGACAGTAGAAATGAAAACGGCAAACGCTGTCATCAGCCGACGCGCATTGCGTCATAATCTGCAGTGCGTGCGTCAGTTAGCCCATAATAGTCGGCTGGTTGCCATCATCAAGGCTAATGCATACGGACACGGTGCAGTAGAATGTGCCAATACCTTTCAAGATGCAGACTGCTTCGGCGTTGCTCGACTTTCGGAAGCGATGGCGCTGCGTAAGGAGGGCATAAAAAAACCCATCCTATTGCTAGAAGGTTTTTTTTCAGCAGACGATCTTCCCCTACTGGCGCAACATCAGTTAGAAACTGCTGTACACAGCGTTGAACAGTTGGCAGCATTAGAACAAGCCGATTTCTCTCATCCCCTTACCGTGTGGATGAAACTCGATACCGGAATGCACCGACTTGGAGTTCGTCCCGATAAGGCGGAAGCGTTTTATCAACGGCTGACGCACTGCCGAAATGTGGCGCAACCAGTGAATATCATGAGCCATTTTTGCTGCGCCGCTAAACCCGAGCTTCATACTACCCTGAAGCAGATCGCCTGTTTTGATGCTTTTGTTGAAGGAAAACCTGGCGAGCAATCTATCTCTGCTTCCAGCGGGATTCTGCTGTGGCCTCAGGCACACCGCAACCAGGTACGACCCGGTATTATTCTCTACGGCGTTTCGCCACTGTCCTCGGAAAAGACCACGCATTTTGGGCTGAAACCCGCCATGACGTTTACTTCACACCTGATCTCGGTGCGTGAGCACAAAGCGGGAGAATCTGAGGGATACGACTGCGTCTGGACCAGCGAACGCGACACCCTACTCGGGGTAGTTGCGATTGGTTACGGTGATGGCTATCCGCGGACAGCACCGGTCGGTACGCCAGTGTTGATTAATTGCCGTGAAGTACCATTGGTAGGACAGGTGTCAATGGATATGTTGACAGTCGATCTTGGGCCAAATTCGCAGGAGCAGACTGGTGATGAGGTTATTTTATGGGGAGAAGCACTGCCCGTAGAGCGGATCGCTGCTTATACAAGCATCAGTGCTTACGAACTGATTACCCGCTTAACACAGCGTGTGACGTTGGAATATCTTGACGATTAACGTTTAATCACAACAATACAATAAAGGCATACTACAGGGTACGCCTTTTTTATCAATTACATGTCACTATGACAGTAACTGCAGCTTACTCGCATCGTATGTGTGTATTGGAATTACCCTATTTAGCTAAACCGTATAAAAGGCTGTTACAATAGAGATCCAAGAACGCAGATGAAAGCACCACTAGATTGTGTGCTGGTCACAACAACGTTGCTATCTAGCTCTGGAAAATTAGTATGAACCAGTTTCCGCCTCCTTCCTCACCTTACTAAGGATAAAGAGATAAAAGCACCTAGCCTACAACCACCACGCATCAAAAGATAAATACCGAAAATTATCATACCGACAATGGCCATCACTTTAATGATGGTAAACTAGAACGCTACTTCACCATAGTCTTTGACGTTGGTAAGATAGAGGCTATTAATCAACAGGAAGAAAACGGCTGCAATTGTTTCTAACGTGCTGAAGGATTCAGAGCGTAATGTAATGAGGAGAGGATAAGAAATGCGTTCACATCTTCTCTCTCCATGTCTCTCCATGCGTAAAAGCAGCGCTAGTGGATGATCTCTCTGAAAGCAGAATTGCTAACGCGCAATTTGACTATCTGCTAACAATGGCATTGATGCTCGTCTAGACATCTACATCCCATAAAGCCAAAGTTGAAGGTAAACGCACTTTCATCAGTTAACCCTATGTTTTTCTAATAGGTAACCTTATCGTCTATATTTCACTTCCTATTAGGAATCTGGAAAATACACAGATCGGACACGTGGAGATTCTGTTTATCTTAACAACTGTAATAGTACCAATAAATTTATGCATTCTTAATTTAAGGAGAATAAATACGGTGCTTTTAGCATTAATAATGCTGGTACTATGAATAATCATAATTTTTATCATGAAAATAAACGGACTTGCTAGGAAAATAGGGTCCTGGTTCTGCCATGCCAGCGTCAGCACCGCACTTTTGAGTGGTGCTGGCGGGAACAAGGTATCGTTATAATTAGCGTTGATTTACCTGAACCAGAGACACCAGTAATGCAAGTGAATAACCGGACAGGCAATATCAGCATGATATATTTTAGGTTATTTTCCTTCGCGCCAAACAACCTTATCTTTAACCATTGATAGATAGGCTAGAGTTAACGTTATTTTTATCATCATGCAAGCTGAGATAATCTCTACGAGACGTGCAATTGATATACAGAAATAGAAACTATGTTTTTTAGCACTATAGAAAAAGTAGGTACCACTTTAGGAGGAAAGTGGGAGAGAAATGTTAACAAAAAAACGGAGTAAATATTCAGTACTGCAATATAAAATATTGCACAATAAAAAGTGTAGATGCAACATATGCAGATACTCAGCAAAAGGCGGATATGTTATTATTTCTGGCTTAGACTTTTAGTATTTACTTATCAGGAGACGTAAGCATGGCCAGCAGAGGCGTTAATAAAGTGATTCTTATCGGGAATCTAGGGCAAGACCCGGAAGTCCGATATTTGCCGAACGGTGGTGCCGTTGCTAACCTAACTCTGGCTACGTCAGATACCTGGCGCGACAAGCAGACCGGCGAGCAAAAAGAACGCACAGAATGGCACCGTGTCACATTGTACGGAAAGCTGGCTGAAGTGGCAGGGGAATACCTACATAAAGGCTCACCGTTGTATGTCGAAGGCCAATTGCGTACGCGTAAATGGCAGGATCAAGGTGGGCAGGATCATTACACTACGGAAGTGGTAGTCGATATTTCTGGCTCTATGCAAATGCTAGGTAGCCGTCAAGGCGCTGCTGCACCGTCTGGTGGCAATGTAGGCAACAACGCACCACAGGGTGGTTGGGGCCAACCGCAGCAACCTCAGGCAGGACAAGCCCTCAGTGGCCGTATACAGCAAGCACCACGCCAGCAGAACAATTCTCCCATGCTGAGTGAAAATGAAACACCGATGGACTTTGACGACGACATTCCATTTTAAGTTGCCGGTTCAGTAAAAAACATAAAGACCATCTTAAGTAGGTCTTTGTATTTTTTAGATTACATGATTTGTTCGTACTGAACAGCTATCATTTTATCATACAGTCGTTATAGAATTCATCGCCTTTCTCCATTAATCATCTTCTTATCATTTTATAAGTCCGCGGAGTGGACTTATAGCCGGAGAGGCGTCGTCAAGGCAACCAGTTCTCCTACCGTCACCAGATTGTGTGTTTTCAGATAATCCATAAGCTGGTAACGCCTCTACTCTTTAACTCTATCTTCCATTGTTTGCTCCACAACAATGTTCATGAAATGTTCATGACTTGAATGCCATCCCCTGTCAGGCAAGCTGCATGGCGAGTTGAATCGAGATAGCCATGCTCGAAGACTGCGCTTTACCCATCCAGGCGATATCAAATGCCGTTCCATGAACGGACGAGGTACGAATAAACGGCAAGCCTGCGGTGAAATTCACTCCATCATGAAAGCCAAGTAGCTTGAGAGGAATATGCCCCTGATCGTGATACATTGCCACTACTATATCATAGTGACCTGCATAGGCTTGCAGATAGACAGTATCCGGCGCACAGGGACCATATACCTCCAGTCCTTTGGCTTTCATTGCCTCAACGGCTGGCCCGACGATGGTAATTTCCTCATCACCAAAAAGACCATTTTCCCCTGCGTGCGGGTTAACGCCAGCGACAGCGATACGCTGCTTGGTGTAGCCAACGCGTTTTAGGAAAATATCTGCCATATTAATCACCATTTCTACACGCTCACGGTTTAGGGTATCGAAGAATTTGCGCAATGCAATATGTGTTGTCACATGAATAACTTTTAATTTATCTGTATACAGTACCATGGCGTAATCCGGGCTATTCGTTAGTTTAGCCAACAGCTCGGTATGCCCAGGGTAGATATGCCCTGCAGAATGCATAGCTTCCTTATTAAGCGGCGCGGTAGCAATCGCTTGAATCTCTCCAGCTAACGCAAGCGCAGTAGCTTTTTTAATACATCGGTAGGCTAGATCGCCTGCTTGTGCCTGCACAACGCCCGGCTTGAGCGCTTCTGGATCGGCTATGGGTTCATCAATCACGTTGATGATGCCGGGGGCAAACCGCGCCTGAGCCGGTTCGTAAATCACATTTAGCTTAATCTGAGGCACAATGTTTAACGAAAGGATACGACGCAGCGTTTGCACACAGCCCACGACTACAGCAGGTGCGCTAGACAATTTCCATTGTACTAGGGATTTAATAATAATCTCAGGACCGATACCAGCCGGGTCGCCCATCGTTATCGCTATAGTTTTACTCACTCACTTTTTCCTCAATAAGGCATAAAATGTAATGCAAGGTAGCTTCATTACCGAAGCCGCATGCTTTAGTCATGATAGGGATATCACCGAAGATACTGGCGATTGACATTGCTACGTTGCTACTAGAAAAGTAGAGTAGCTATTCTCGACAGCATAGTGCCACCATGCATACGCAATTTTCAAAAAATGATACTTCTCCACTTACTAACGGCTGAGGCCTTACTTGTTAGTATAACTAGGTTATCTCGCAAAAAAATAGTGGTTTCCCTGGCAATGTTTGTACTACAGCCACGATCAATTCCAAATTCTGTGAATGATTATTTACACTCACAATGAGCGCGTCGTCGTGGTCAAAAAACTCTGTTTAGGGATGCATTTAGCAATATATGCACTGGGAACCAGTATTTTTAGGTCGCTGGCAAATTCGGTTTCAGTTAGCAGTTTTCTATTAATCTAGACTTTCTCTATCATCAGCTACAGCCAGGCCATTAACGATATCCGACATCTCTAAAACTCGCACCAGCACGTTTTTTTTAACCGACCGTAATATCGTGCAACCACCACGCGTATAGTAGGTACTTAGTTAGGTTAAAGAGAACGTTCCAGCATATCAGCCTGATCGAGGATATGTCGCCTAAACTAGGCAAAAGTATTGAGCAATATACCCTCATCTGGGTACATCAGTCTTAATCTAAGAGATTAACTAGTGTTAAAATAAATCAATAAAACAATCAAATTAAAAGAATTAAATTCTTTGTCAAAAACATTTACAATAGTAAAAAGCAATGTTATATAATAGAAATTTATTAAAAATGAGCAGAAAAATACAAAAATGCAGATAAGGCTGATAAAAAATGTAAAGAAAAATAACTTTGATGATTAGTTTTTTCCTTTTAAAAAAAATAAAAAAATAAGGAAAAAGAAATACTACAAAAAAGAAAAACATAGCTTCAAAAATATTATTTCGATAGCTCCTTTTTTTAAATAAAAGTAATTGCTTTATTAATATATTCTTATGCTGAAATGAACTCGATTATCAATCGACATTCCCGGGAAATAACCCCTAACTGCCTCTGCAGTGCGTCTATTTACGCTATAATCTCCAGGCTTTCATCCAGCGGAATAAGCGCATCGGTTTCGCCTGCATGCAAGAACGACAGGAAGGAAGCTGCCTTGACAGATTCTTTATCTACCACCGCTAGCGTATGTGGCAGAGAGAATAGCTTTAGAGAATTCAGAGATAACGATTGTCCATTTCTTTATTCCCGAAAACGAGTAGGCTAACATAGCCCCCTTACCCATCAGGGTAAGGAAGGATCATAATAGGGAGCTCATCTACCGAGTTTCATAGAGGCTAATAACGCCGGTAATCGTAAAGGGGGGGTTGCTGAAATACCAAAGACATAAATAAATAGACTAACCACCTAATCTCTATCAATGCACCACCACTGCGATGCAGACCCAATGTTCGATCCTAGCCCGGACCTTCACGGAGAAAACTAAAATTAGCGTTGACCATACCATACGCACTAGCAATGGCGTCAGCATCAAGATCAAGCTATTCGCGGCCTTGACTATAAATTGGCAAGTAACGTGTCCACACCCCTCGATTAAAAAATTTTCTCGTGCGATCCGAAAAACCTATTTTATGGCGATTTAGGGTAAACGGCTTTTCGCATAATACTGACTTATCGTGATTTACAGTAGAACTAGATATGGTTTTTATGAGCATTGTTGTTGATGGCGATATATACATCGCAGATTAATTCCTGATAGCTATCGTATTTTTTCTTCACGGAAAAACCAGTTCCGCGCTCTTCGGCGTTTTTCAAAGAGTGAGCATCTACAGCATAAAGATCTGGATTGCTTAACTGATCCTACCCTTATGCGAAGCGTTTCACAATCGTACGGATACCTGTAATTGCTCATTTACTAGTTTTTATCTACTTTCCTTATTCAACCTCCTCTATCTGATCCTTTTTAGAAATATCGTTTTTATTTTAGATATATAGTAAGAAAAGCAAAAAGTGTTAGCGTGCTAGCTTTTGCTTATAGCATATAGATAGAAAAATTTGGCGTATGAACACCGGGATGTTCATCCCTAAACTTGAAAATTTATTTTTTCTTTCTTTTCTGGTTTGGCAGATCGGTGATGCTGCCTTCGAATACTTCAGCTGCCAGGCCAACAGTTTCATGCAATGTCGGGTGGGCGTGAATAGTTAGCGCGATATCTTCTACATCACAGCCCATTTCGATCGCTAAACCAATTTCGCCCAGCAGTTCGCCGCCGTTAGTGCCGACGATCGCACCACCAATAACACGATGTGTTTCTTTGTTAAAAATCAGCTTAGTCATCCCATCTGAACAGTCAGATGCGATGGCACGGCCAGAAGCTGCCCATGGGAAGGTAGCAGTTTCAAAGCAGATACCTTTTTCTTTCGCTTCTTTCTCTGTCAAGCCAACCCATGCTACTTCCGGTTCGGTGTAGGCAATAGATGGGATCACTTTTGGATCGAAGTAGTGTTTTTTGCCTGCTATAACTTCTGCAGCCACGTGACCTTCGTGTACACCTTTATGCGCCAGCATCATCTGACCGACGATATCGCCGATAGCGTAGATATGCGGCACGTTTGTGCGCAATTGTTTGTCAACGTGGATAAAGTTGTGCTCATCAACTTCAACGCCCGCTTTACCAACATCGAGGTTTTTACTGTTCGGTATTCGGCCAATAGCCACTAACACCACATCATAACGTTGCGGTTCAGCAGGAGCTTTCTTGCCTTCCATCGAGACGTACATACCGTCTTCTTTGACTTCTACTGCCGTTACCTTGCTTTCTAGCATCAAATTAAATTTTTTGCTGATACGCTTGGTAAAGACTTTAACGATATCTTTATCTGCTGCCGGGATCAGCTGATTGAACGTTTCAACTACGTCAATCTGAGAACCCAGTGCGTGGTAAACAGTACCCATTTCTAGGCCAATAATACCACCTCCAATTACCAGCAAACGTCCTGGAATGCTTTTCAGTTCTAACGCATCAGTAGAATCCCATACGCGTGGGTTATCATGGAGAATAAACGGAAGCTGAATCGGACGAGAACCTGCAGCGATGATCGCGTTATCAAAGTTAATTACGGCTTTACCTTCAGGACCGTCAACTTTTAGCGAATTCGCACTGGTAAATTTACCTAGGCCGTTGACTACTTTTACTTTTCGATCTTTCGCCATACCGGCCAAACCGCTAGTTAACTTATTGATAATCTTATTTTTCCATAGACGTATCTTATCGATGTCGGTTTGCGGTTCGCCAAACACGATACCGTGCTCCTCCAGAGCTTTCGCTTCTTCAAGAACTTTTGCTACGTGCAGCAATGCTTTAGAAGGGATACAGCCCACGTTAAGACACACTCCACCTAGCGTGGAGTAGCGCTCTACCAGTACGGTTTCCAGCCCAAGATCCGCACAGCGAAACGCCGCAGAGTAACCCGCAGGGCCAGCACCCAGCACTACTACCTGAGCTTTAATTTCTGTACTCATCATGACCTCTTAATTGATTTCGAACCTATCTGTGACGTCATTATTTTTAAGTCTTAACGTCCTCTCCCAGAGAGCTGACTTTGCCGCTATAAGTTATAAACTCGTTAATAATTTTGAAACAAGAAGAGATAAACAATCTGTCCTTAATCAAGGATTTATCCTTAACTACTGATATCTTTTAGCTTTAAAAACAATAGTTTGTAAGAAAAGTCTAGTCTTACTTTCAGATTTTTCGATTACATCACCAGACGGCGAATGTCACATAAGGTGTTGTTGATGATGGTGATAAAGCGAGCACCATCAGCGCCGTCAATAACACGGTGGTCGAAGGACAGAGAGATCGGCATAATCAGACGCGGCGTAAACTCTTTACCATTCCAGACTGGTTCTATCGCAGTCTTAGAGACACCAAGGATAGCCAATTCAGGCACATTAACAATCGGCGAGAAGTGCGTGGTACCGAGACTACCGATACTAGAGATAGTGAAGCACCCACCCTGCATTTCGATCGCACTCAGCTTGCCGTCACGCGCTTTCTTGGAAATGACCATCAGCTCGCGAGCTAGCTCGATGATGCCTTTCTTATTCACGTCTTTAAAGACTGGAACAACTAGACCATTCAGAGTATCAACGGCAACACCGATGTTGATGTATTTTTTCAGCGTCAGACGTTGAGCACATTCAGACAATGAGCTGTTAAAACGCGGCATCTGCTCAAGCGCAGTAGCAACGGCTTTCATAATAAAAGCTATAGGGGTTATCTTCACATCCAGTTTACGTTTTTCTGCTTCTACGTTCTGCTGTTTACGAAATGCCTCTAGATCTGTGATATCGGTTTTATCGAAGTGCGTAACATGCGGGATAACCACCCAGTTACGGCTTAGGTTGGCACTAGAAATCTTCTGGATTCGTCCCAGTTCAACTTCTTCCACTTCACCGAATTTGCTGAAGTCTACTTTTGGCCATGGCAACAAGATAGGCAGAGAACCAGCGGTTGCAGCTCCCGAATCAGGTGTAGACTCAGCACGGTTAACCGCGCCTTTCACGTAAGCCTGAATGTTTTCGCGCAGGATACGACCTTTACGGCCACTTCCCTTCACTTTCTCGAGATTTATACCAAACTCACGCGCTAGACGGCGGATGACTGGCGTGGCGTGAACGTAAGCATCGTTTTCAGCGAATTCGCCTTCGGTTTCTGCCTTGGCAGCTTTTTTTACCGGTTGCACTTCCTGAACGGCTTCTTGTTTGGCAGCCGAAGCAGCAGGCGCAGCGCCTTCTACTTCGAATACCATGATCAGAGATCCCGTTTTCACTTTATCGCTAGTGCTGACTTTAATCTCTTTTACGGTACCTGCGAACGGTGCCGGTACTTCCATTGAAGCCTTGTCACCTTCAACAGTGATCAATGACTGCTCAGCACTCACGCTATCGCCTACCTTAACCATGACTTCGGTAACTTCAAGTTCATCTATACCAATATCTGGTACATTGATTTCGATAGCCATTACTCTTTCCCTCTTACGCTTACGCTAAGCGCGGGTTAACTTTTTCAGGATCGATATTGAATTTCTTGATAGCTTCGGCCACTAGAGAGGCTTCAACTTCACCGCATTTAGCCAATTCTCCCAATGCGGCAACTACTACGTAGGAAGCGTCTACTTCGAAGTGGTAACGCAGGTTTTCACGGCTGTCGGAAAGACCAAAGCCATCAGTACCTAGTACGCGGTAATCGCTAGCCGGAATGTAAGTTCGTACCTGCTCGGCGAACAGTTTTATGTAATCAGTAGATGCAACCGTCGGTGCATCGCTCATCACCTGGGCGATGTACGGCACACGCGAGGCTTCGGTTGGATGCAGCATGTTCCAACGTTCGCAGTCTTGACCATCGCGTGCCAGTTCCGTGAAGGAGGTTACGCTGTAAACATCGGAACTGATGTTATAATCGTTGGCCAGAATCTGTGCTGCTTGACGAACGTGACACAGAATAGAACCAGAACCTAGAAGCTGAACCTTTCCGTTCATGCCCGCTAACGTTTCCAGTTTGTAGATACCCTTACGGATACCTTCTTCCGCGCCTTTTGGCATGCCTGGCATATGATAGTTTTCGTTTAGCGTGGTGATGTAATAGTAGACATTTTCCTGCGCTTCACCGTACATGCGATGCAAACCGTCTTGCATGATTACAGCCACTTCATAAGCGAAGGAGGGATCGTAGGAAATACAGTTTGGGATGGTTAAAGACTGAATATGGCTGTGACCATCTTCGTGCTGCAGACCTTCTCCGTTCAGCGTGGTACGGCCAGAAGTGCCTCCAACCAGGAAGCCGCGCGCCTGTTGGTCACCCGCAGCCCAGCACAGATCACCAATACGTTGGAACCCGAACATCGAGTAGTAGATGTAGAATGGAATCATCGGAAAACTGTTGATACTGTAAGATGTTGATGCTGCTAGCCAGGATGCACCTGCTCCCAGTTCGTTAATTCCTTCCTGCAAGATTTGACCTTTTAGGTCTTCTTTGTAGAAAGCTACCTGTTCACGGTCCTGTGGGGTATACTGCTGGCCGTTCGGGCTATAGATACCTAGCTGACGGAACAGACCTTCCATACCGAAGGTACGCGCTTCGTCAGCGATAATTGGAACTAGACGATCTTTGATCGATTTATTTTTCAACATCACGTTCAGTGCACGAACAAATGCGATAGTGGTGGACATTTCTTTGGTCTGCTCTTCCAGTAAAGAGCTGAAGTCTTCCAGACTAGGCAGTTCTAGTTTCTCGTCAAAGTGCGGCTGACGAGAAGGAAGATACCCTCCAAGAGCCTGACGGCGCTCATGCAAGTATTTGTATTCATAAGAATCTTTATCAAAAGTAATGAAGGGTAGTTTCTCGATATCGGCATCAGACACCGGCACGTTGAAGCGATCGCGGAAGTAACGCACGTCATCCATGTTAACTTTCTTAACCTGGTGAGCGATGTTCTTACCTTCTGCCGCGTTACCCATACCATAACCTTTAATAGTGTGCGCTAGAATAACAGTCGGTTTTCCTTTGATTTCTTGCATTTTCTTCAGTGCAGCAAAGACTTTCTTCGGATCGTGACCACCACGGTTAAGAGACCAAATCTGGTCGTCGCTCCAGTCTGCAACCAGTGCAGCCGTTTCCGGATATTTACCGAAGAAGTGCTCACGCACATACGCACCATTTTTAGATTTAAACGTCTGATAGTCGCCGTCAACGGTTTCGTTCATCAGTTGGATCAGTTTACCGCTGTTGTCTTTATGCAGCAGCTCATCCCAACGTTCGCCCCACATAACCTTGATTACATACCAGCCAGCACCAGCAAAAATGCCTTCTAACTCATTGATTATTTTACTATTGCCTGTTACCGGGCCATCTAGGCGCTGTAGGTTACAGTTGATAACGAACACAAGATTGTCCAGTTTCTCTCGGGTAGCAATAGTGATAGCACCTTTAGATTCTGGCTCATCCATTTCACCGTCACCCAAGAAGGCATAAACGGTTTGCTTGGAGGTATCTTTCAGACCACGGTTTTTTAGATATTTAAGGAACTTAGCTTGGTAAATAGCACTAATTGCGCCTAAGCCCATAGAGACTGTTGGGAATTGCCAGAAAGTCGGCATCAATTTCGGGTGCGGGTAAGAAGAGAGCCCTTTGCCGTGCACTTCCTGACGGAAGTTATTCATCTGATCTTCTGTTAGACGGCCTTCTAGGAAGGCACGCGCGTAAATGCCCGGAGAGATATGGCCCTGGAAATACACTAGATCGCCGCCATCCTGCGCATTGTGAGCGCGGAAGAAATGGTTAAAACACACTTCATAGAAGGTAGCGAAAGACTGGAAGGACGCCATATGGCCACCCAGTTCCAAACCTTTCTTGGACGCGCGCAATACAGTCATGATCGCGTTCCAACGAATAGCGGAACGAATACGACGCTCGAGATCCAGGTTACCTGGGTAAGGTGGTTCGTCTTCTACAGAAATGGTGTTCACATAGTTACTGATAGCACTTCCTGCTGCCCCTACGTTTACGCCACCCTTGCGTGCTTCGCGCAATACCTGATCGATCAGGTATTGCGCACGTTCAACACCCTCTTCACGGATAACTGATTCGATCGCCTGTAGCCAGTCGCGAGTTTCGATCGAATCCACGTCATTATTCAAACGTTCTGACATGGTTTATTCCTTGTCTGTTTCTAATTAGTTAATTTTACAGAACCTAACTAGCTGCGCTTCAATCCTATTTTAACATATAAACTTTCGTCAAAGCATAGTAAGATAGATCCAATCTCGTCATTTTCGCGTTAAACGTTTAAACAGGATGCTTGATGCTTAATGCTTGCGCGTTGCTAGAGTAGAAGTAGCAAACGCTCTCTTCGCCTATATTTCCTTTTAAGATTCAGAAGCACTTTCTCAATAAATGCTAGATAAGGATGCGACGCTTCGAGGGCCTCGAAGGTTCTCGGGCGATAATTGCCTCACAATACGGCGCGCTGACAGATTGCCAGTGCTAGAACCTCTCGACTTAGGTATAACAATTTAAAATTCTACCGTATATTTTGTTTTAGTAACGGCTCCATACTACATAGCCAGTGTAGCAAAAGCGCATTTGTCCTACGCAAAGCTGCACAGTAGGCCGCAATGCCATCCAAAGCATGATGGGTTTCCAGCAGATCACATTAAGATTCAGGATGGGTGCTTAGCAGTTCCTGCAGTAGATCACTCACCTTCTGCCATATCTTGTTCTGAACAAAAGTACCGCCTCCCTGGCGACGCAGCAGCAGATCTTTCGCTTCTAAATGCTGGATGGCTTCTCGTAAAAAAGGGCTTGAGATATAAAGCTGTTTTTCCAGTTCGCTCTCCGGGGGGAGTTATCGCTAGGGCGCAAGATTCCTTCGAGGATTAAAAACTCCAGCTATTGTTCAATCAATATATGATAGTTTGATCTGATGGCTAATTCCTAATAAGGAATAATAAGTTTTTTCTGCGAAGTACGCAGAGTCTCTTGATAATACCAATTAAAAAGAGTGACACTAAAGTAACAAAGTATTCTCCTTCTGTATATAAAGACGTTGCGTTAAATCAGGATTACTACCAGATTATTGACAATTGCTCAATCTAAGAAAGCGCTGTTGACCGTCGAGAGACTCGGTGTTCCCGTTATTTCCATTGGAAATTTACCCCAGCCACAGCACTGATCCATACTGATCAATTACCTAATCCCAGCTAAACTTCCTGATCTTCTGATGGTACTTTAGTAGTGTAAAAATTGTTGATTGGCTTGGCTAAGATCAACTTTTCAGACAAAATGCAGATTTCCATTTTATGGAGTGACACACTGATAAGTATGACAAAGGCACCTTTTAGTGCCTTTGTCATCTGAGAGTAAAAACCACGTTTTCTGATTGAGAATTCAATACTCACGCTTGTGGCATGCAGCTTAAGATTACCAGAAACCTATCTACATAAACGGCTCGGAGCATTAATCTGGATTGGATTCTTCATTATCTAGTATTTATAAAGCAAAGAAGTGATCTCTGCAGGAGAATAAGAGAATTTAGTAAAATCCTCCTCAAATCACACCACAGTTTGATGTTATCAAAAAAATACCCCTTACTAATCATACATTACACAACTATCTAATGTTTCTTAAGCAAGAAAACTTAATATGGGAGAAATCTAATTCTTACAGTTAGCCTAGCTAACTTATCATAAGTAAGTCACACATTTGACACTATAAATGCAATCAGAGTTCAGTTAATTCAACACGTAGAAAAAACAGATGCCTATTGGGCATAATGAACTGCTTTGCTAGATAAGAAAATGAATCTAATCAAAAAATAGCAATAATTCTCGAAAAAGATTTCTACGATAAAATATTATTGTAGTAACAAGAGTCCCTAACGCCAAGCGTTCTATAAGGTTTCGGATTGAACTGCGACTTATCAGGTCTGTAACGCCGGAGTGTAATTGACAATGCTTCGGTATCTAAACTGCTTCCTGATATTTTCATCTTTTTTTATTTTTTTATTTTTATTTAGCTTCAAGGCTCAAAGCGTGCTGTCTACATACTTCTACATATCCCTTCAAGTAGCAGTACTTGAAGGTGAGCATTTCGAATCGCGTGTATAGTAAACCTACTAACAGATGCTAAATTTTGACAGTTTTGCTTTATCCTCAGAGACTCATCCCTGTCCTAACGCATAGGATGCGGTATCTTTTTATCGCCATGTATCTGCCTATCTTCCAGTTAAGAAATCTAAATCTGATAGCGAATGCCGGTACTGCCACCACATGATAAATCCGCATCACCGCGTTAAATGTTTTAGCCACATCCTCTGACCATAGCACAACTGCCGCTGTCCCTTAAATCTGCCTACTAAAATTGAGAGTGAAGCCTGTGCGCACAACACTCAGCAGAGTGTTGTGGATAGACCACACCCATTATTACAAGAGGTGTGTATATCGAACCGGATCCAATGTCTACTTTAACAATATCTGACTCTTATAAACTCAGCTCTCCCATCATTGCGAATGGATCCTAAGGTATCCCTGTTAACCGCAATGATTGACACATCGGATCAGGTTCAGGTACGCAGGGCATAAAGAAAAATACATTGGAGTTCTAATTTAACGTCAGAAAGACTCTTGAAGGTAGAAGCTTTAGGGCGAATAAAGACATCTTTGAAACTGAGCTTTAGATCTTCTTCAATGCGCATGAAGATTTTCTTCTTAATTATAGCGGAAAATATGCCAAAATGTGGTCTAAATAAAAGAAAAATAGGAAGTGTTGCAACAACAAGACTACGATTTTTTATTTAAGCTAGAATCCCATAAAATTACCTGCTTATTTTATACAGGGCATTATGACCTATATAGTAGCCTTAACTGGCGGAATCGGGAGCGGAAAAAGCACCGTAGCCGATGCATTCTCCACCTTCGGGATCCCGATTGTTGATGCCGATGTAATTGCACGCCAGGTGGTGGAACGGGGTACTCCGGCGCTATCCACTATTCAGGCGCATTTTAGTAACGATATTCTGAATATCGATGGCACCTTGAATCGTTTGCTCTTACGCCAGCGTATTTTTTCCTCAACAAAGGATAAAATATGGCTAAATTCCTTACTGCACCCATTGATTTATTCAGAAACACGAAGAAAATGGGAAGAAGCAGAAGGCCCTTATGTGCTATGGGTGGTACCGCTGCTGGTGGAGAATAGGTTGCAATCTCTGGCGCAGCGTATTGCAGTTGTGGATGTGGATAGAAACACGCAGATAGAACGCCTTTTCGCTCGCGATCGGGTCAATCGCCGGCAGGCTGAGAACATACTCGCAGCACAGGCTACCCGTGAACAAAGGGTAGCCTGTGCTGATGATGTTATTGATAACAACGGTCTACCCGGAGCGTGGATGGAACAGATTACTATGTTGCATCAACGCCACCTCGACCTTGCCGCCGAAAACAATCGGCAGGCTAAATGAGCGATGCCCTTCCCTCTTTGTTATTTAAATATCTGCTAAATGAAAAAATGAACATCTGGAGGCGTTTTTAAGAAGTTCCGCTACAATAGTTGGATAAAAATCATAGGCAGTCGGTCAGATACGAGAAGTTCTATTGCTTTTTCCGCGCTATTGTCGATTTGCTTGACGTGTTAGATCGTGGAGACATTCGCACAGAACTGCTCAAAGCGGTGGAATGCCAGCAGCAAAACTGCTGCTATGGAGTAATGCGCCCGACGTTGCTCATGATCGAATCTACTTTTTGCGTCAGCACTTGAAGTAACTCGCCTGCGTGCTAATATACACACAGTATACTTTACAATTTTACGTGCAGACAGGCTGATTAGCCTGGTACGAAACCTAAGTACACCTAGTTTTTATTGCAGTTTTGATGTGCAAACGTTGCATTTTTGGCTACAACAGCCGTAATCATAGAAACAACAGGTAATAGATATAGATATCGGGCTACACTTTCTTTCACCGCTAAAGAATTCGCTCGATCAGGTTTTAGAGCTAATACGCTACTCTTCAGGTGCTTTTCTGGCGCAAACTAGTTTTAAATCTTTCTTTCAAGATAAAGCTGTGAATGCCGAATCTTATGCGTTTGCAATTGCCTATCGAGCATCAGCCTCTACCCTTAGATCCTAAACTACAAATTACGCTATGCGATTCATGTCTTGCTGCTGGCTAGCAAAAAAAAGACAGGTCTTCCGCGCTTGTCATTAGACTTAGTATGGTATTAACCGACATTCCTATAGGAATAAAACTATGGATAACGAAAGCTTCACTGTTAGATGCCCCACCTGCAAAAAGCCAGTAAAGTGGGGAGAAAATAGCCCCTATCGCCCATTTTGCAACAAACGCTGCCAACTTATAGATCTCGGAGAATGGGCAGATGAAGAAAAACGAATTCAGAGCAATGAAGATAGATAAGCTAGTGATGAATGGAGAGAAGAACCTCGCTATTAACGCCTAGCGATTAATCAGCTGGATTTTCAACTTTTTAACAATGCGTTTCTGAAGGAAACGCATCATCTCTGTATGGGCTAGAGATGATGGGATCTTCCAAAAAGACTTACATCTAGCCATAGTGATAGATGTTCTTCACGTCCATAGGATGCTCCCTACCCCTCCCCTTGCTATCGTTAGCGTAATAAAATGCTTCTCGGTTTTCACTATTTTGCTGTTCAGCTCTTTCGGCGACATCTCTTCGATCCTCGATTCTTCACGCAGTTCGCGAATCAGTGTCTGTTCAGCGATTTCCCCCAGTTCAACCTTTTTCCGGGAATCTTCTAGATACTCCCCTATGCTCGCCCTTAGGGCGAGAGGAAATAAAAACTTGCGTTGCGCATTATAAATAATGCCTACCGTAACCGTAACGTTTAGATATTTACTCACAGCTTACTTCTCAAAAGTATACTCGAAAAAAAAGTTAGTAATTGATTACCTCTGCGTTATGTTACTATTAGACATGACACGTTACAATTCAAACAGTAGATGCTGTTGGCCACGTGCTCCTTCTGCCATTTGCTTTATTTAGCCTATAGCTAGAATCAGTGTTACAAATGGCCATGACACTGCTTGTACTTTTTTCTAGAACCGCATGGGCACAGGTCGTTACGGCCAATCTTACGATCTCCCTGTCCAGCTGCGGTTACCACAGCGCTAATTTGATTGTCACTCTGGTGGCTCAGTTTCTGCTGACGTGCCAATCGTTCCGCTTCTTCTCGACGTTGTTGCTCCAGCGCTGCAACTGCTTCTGGTACTCTGACCTGCACCTTGCTCAGCGTGCTGATCACTTCATATTTTAAGGACTCTAGCATATTAGAAAACATGGAGAAAGATTCGCGCTTGTACTCCTGTTTCGGATCTTTCTGCGCATAGCCACGCAAGTGGATACCCTGACGAAGATAATCCATTGCTGCCAGATGCTCTTTCCATAAAGAGTCCAGCGTTTTCAGCATTACGCCCTTCTCAAAGTTACGCATTACGTAGGTACCTACCACTTCTGCTTTACGCTGGTAGACCTCGACTGCTTGTTGCAGGATACGCTCACGCAGAGTCTCTTCATACAGGGTATGCTCTTCATTCAACCAATCTGAAATTGGCAATTCTAGATCAAAGTCATTTTTCAGACGCAGTTCTAGCCCTTCTACATCCCACTGCTCTTCGAGCGACTGCGGAGAAATGTGGTTATCAATCGCCAGCTTAAATACATCAGCACGGATGCTGTTGATAGTTTCGCTGATATCCGCTACATCCAGCAATTCATTACGCTGAGTATAAATAGCACGACGCTGATCGTTGGCTACATCATCATATTCCAGCAACTGCTTACGAATATCAAAGTTACGGCTTTCTACCTTACGCTGGGCGTTGGCAATCGCTTTAGTCACCCACGGATGCTCTATGGCCTCACCTGGTTTCATCCCCAATTTACGCATCATATTAGCGACGCGATCGGAAGCAAAAATACGCATTAGCGCATCTTCCATCGACAGATAAAAACGGGAAGACCCTGCATCTCCCTGACGACCAGAACGCCCGCGCAGCTGGTTATCAATACGGCGTGACTCATGACGCTCGGTACCGATAATGTGCAAACCGCCAGCAGCCAGTACTGCATCGTGACGCATTTGCCACGCGACTTTAGTTTCGGTTATCGCCGCTTCATCTGGATCTTCGAGCATAAGTAGATCGGCCTGCAAGCTTCCACCTAGAACAATATCGGTACCACGACCAGCCATGTTAGTAGCAATGGTCACCGCACTTGCCTGACCGGCCTGCGCAACGATATCCGCTTCCTTTGCGTGGAATTTAGCGTTTAGAACGTTGTGTTTAATGCCTGCTTTGGTCAGTGCTTCTGATACTACTTCAGATTTTTCTATAGAAATAGTCCCCACTAGCACCGACTTTCCCTTCGCACTACGCTCTTTAATGTCTTCGATGATCGCATCGATCTTTTCTTGCTCGGTCATGTAGACCAGATCAGGTAAATCTTTACGGATCATTGGACGGTTGGTTGGCACCACAATGGTATCAAGCTTGTAGATAGAGCTGAATTCGAACGCTTCGGTATTAGCAGTACCTGTCATCCCAGCGAGCTTCTCGTACAGGCGGAAATAGTTCTGGAAGGTGATCGATGCCAGAGTTTGGTTTTCATTCTGGATCTTCACGTTCTCTTTAGCTTCAACTGCCTGGTGCAAACCATCTGACCATCGGCGCCCCTGCATGGTACGACCTGTATGCTCATCTACAATGAGCACTTCGCCGTCTTTCACGAGGTAGTCAACATTGCAAGTAAACAGTACATGGGCGCGCAGGGCTGCGGTAACGTGATGCATCAACATGATATTCGTTGGAGAGTAAAGCGATTCTCCTTCGTCCATGATGCCTTGTATTACTAGCAGTTCTTCTACCAGTACAAGGCCACGCTCGGTCAGGTTAACCTGACGAGCTTTTTCATCTACCGAGAAATGTCCTTCACCGTGGAACGTATCCGAATCTTCTTTTTCTTGTCGGATCAGGTGCGGGATGATTTTGTTAACGCGAATATAGAGATCAGAGCTATCTTCTGCCGGACCAGAAATGATCAACGGAGTACGCGCTTCATCGATTAAGATTGAGTCAACTTCATCTACCAATGCATAGTAAAGCTTACGCTGCACACGTTCTTCTGGGCTGAATGCCATGTTGTCACGCAGATAGTCAAAGCCGTATTCGTTATTGGTACCGTAAGTGATATCAGCAGCATAGGCTTCACGTTTAGCTGGCGCAGGCAGGCCAGGTAAGTTTATGCCAAGGGTGAGACCCAGGTATTCAAATAGCGGACGGTTATTCTCGGCATCACGTTTTGCCAGGTAGTCGTTTACCGTTACGACATGTACACCACGGCCAGTCAAGGCATTTAGGTATGCTGGAAGGGTTGCGGTCAAGGTCTTACCCTCACCTGTACGCATTTCTGCGATGCAACGCTCGTTTAGCACCATACCGCCCATCAACTGAACGTCAAAATGGCGCATACTAAACACACGTTTACTGGCTTCACGCACAACTGCAAACGCTTCAGGCAGCAACTCTTCAAGGGTTTCACCTTTTTCAAGGCGAGCACAGAATTCAGCGGTTTTTGCTTTCAGTTTATCATCCGACAGCTCTTCAATTTCCGGTTCCATCCGGTTGATCACGTCGACGATCTTACGCATACGGCGCAGCGTACGGTCGTTACCGCTGCTAAAAACTTTTCTTAGAATATATAACATAATGATTTTATTCTCACGTAGGCTGCTATATCAGCGACGATACGATAGCTACTTATAATTCCTTTCATCGCGATCGGGAGATCGGTGAGAGAAGCAGTATTCGCGTTTGCATTAATAGTAGTGGTCATCCAAGCCCATGATCTTCGTTATACGCTAAAAAAATGCAAGTAAACCGGCGCGTCTCCAGGGCAGAGAGTGCTGGACAAGCGCAGATGCTGCAGACTTGGGACAACCATAGCCCCTTACGCTGAGGAGCGGCAGTAAAAATAAGGGTTCCGTTCCTGGCAGTAAAGAATGCAACGCGGAGAGGGTTTTGGTTTCCGGAAGCCTAAGCAATGAATCAAATGTATCCAGAATTACTAGAGGATATGCGCTTAGCGCTGCTTTAAGCTGTGGCAATACGAGTGACTGCACCTGCAGCACCGTCAACGCAAAAGAGAGATGACAAATAACGGTGTTAATAGCATATTCATTGCAATAATCGATACCAAAAGAGGTGCGGCGATGCACCTCTTTTAAGGTAACCACTTCGCTCAGACTGAAAGCAACAGGGTTCTTTGATGCAGAAGTATGCTCGTTGGACTGGTTTAGTCTAGTCGGCAGGACAAGACTAGCCGAGATCATCCTCAATAGTGAGTACAGCCAAAAATAACGTCTGCTAAATTGTCGCCAATGATTTAGAATATCCATGACGAATTTATATGCTCACTGGAGCTTGATACCTATGCGTGATAGCCGCCCCCAATCATTGGAATCGCTATTTGATAGCGTGTCAGGCGGAAATAAAGGTCATCTACACGATGTCAAAGAACATGCTATGGCCTTGTTGAAACTTAATCGGGCCATTAAAGGCTTACGGTCTTCCCAACTTCACCCATGGTACCGCGTCGCCAATTATCGACAAGGCCACCTAATTTTGGAAACTGCTAACGCAAGCTGGCTAATGCGGTTACGTTATGAACAACCGACTCTGCTCTCAACATTGCACTCTCAGATATTACCATCATTGGCATCAATCGACATCAGGATTAATCCGGCACTGGCCGCAAATGGGGATGAACCTATCTCGGGAGAGGAAAATTTACGAGCACAAAGAAGTTTAGATACGCCAACACGAACTCTGAGCGAGCAGAGCGCAGAAAAGATCAGGGATTTGGCCAGTCACAGTCCGGAAAAACTGAAAAAGATTTTAGAAAGGCTGGCGTCTCTCGCCGGAGAGACGGGTAGGAGTAAAATCAGCCAATAGAAAAAATAACGTATTATATTTATTGATCTGAAAGACGATATGGACGCTATATATTTGTTACGCTAGTATCGTAGACGGTGCTTTGAACGCCAGTGGTACTTCACGTTCATTTTCAAATGAAACGTATTCCCACGCTTCCTGTTTAGTCAATACTGCCTGCAACAATTTGTTGTTTAGCGCATGACCCGATTTAAAAGCAGAGAACGCACCGATAATATTGTAACCACACATGAATAGGTCACCAATAGCATCCAGCATTTTATGACGTACAAATTCATCTTCAAAACGTAGACCGTCTTCGTTCAGCACACGATAATCGTCTACCACGATGGCACAATCCATACTACCTCCTAGGCAGAGGCCGCGGGATTGTAGATATTCAATATCGCGCATAAAACCGAAAGTACGGGCGCGGCTGATCTGGCGAATAAACGTATCAGCTGAGAAATCTAGATAATAGCATTGTGCGCCTGCATCTATGGCCGAATGATTGAAGTCAATGGTGAAATCGAGGCTAAAACCGTTATACGGTGTCAGTTCTGCCCATTTGTCACCGTCTGCAACACGTACTGCTTTTTTGATACGAACAAATTTTTTAGTGCAGTTTAGATCTTCAATACCGGCATCAAGCAGCAAGTAAACGAACGGGCTGGCACTGCCATCCATAATTGGAATTTCCGGGGCATCTACGTCAATCATAATGTTATCGACACCTAACCCAGCCAAGGCTGCATTCAAGTGTTCCACCGTAGAAATACGCACGTCATGCTCGTTTACCAGGCAAGTACATAGCATGGTATCACGTACGGATTTTGCATCCGCCGGGAAATCCACCGGCGGATTCAAGTCAGTGCGGCGATAGATGACCCCGGTATTCGCCGGTGCTGGTCGCATCGTCAGCGTGACTTTCTTACCGGTATGCAAACCGACGCCCGTCGCCTGTACGATACGCTTTAATGTACGTTGTTTGATCATCGTATTATCTCGCAATGTTACTGAACCAACCAATCCTAGCTTACACCAGGATTGCCGGGATAGGTTAGCATAAAGAGCGGAGATTCCAATCTCAATGCTGAGGTTAATCCGCTTGTTTTCGCAAAAATGCGGGAATATCTAAATATCGGGCTCTTTATTATTGTGTGCTGTTTTGTCATTTGCTTTTCTGCTGTTTTTCTACTCTACTTCATACTCACTGCCCAGGTGAAACTCTGTGCCGTAATGTAATAGCTCGACTGCAGTCGAGTAGAAGGGCTCCTGCATATTACATGATCCGTTAATCCTGTTATCTTCAGTAGCTAGCCGATAGGCACCTGCGTATGGAACACGCGCTTAGCGCACTCAACCAACCCGTCGATATAAGCGGCATCAACCGTTAGCAGAATCCCTGCAGACAGCTGTGTTTCACGCTCTGTTGACGTAGATTCCTTTTGCCATTGTAGAATTCATTGTTTACTAAATTAAGTAATCTTCAATTACTTCAGCTAGTGTTTACCTTTACAGCCTGCGCAGCCATCAAGGTGGCGTATCTAAACTTCTTTATGCTCGTAAATTTTCCTCTCCCGAGATAGGTTCATCCCCATTTGCGGCCAGTGCCGGATTAATCCTGATGTCGATTGATACCAATGATGGTAATATCTAAGAGTGCAATGTTGAGAGACAAGATAGGTCTTTACTCCTTTGCCTTCGTAAAGAGATCACTTTGGTCTAGTGCAGCGCACAGAGGGTATATACCGCGATATCAATCGTGCCCGCTGCCAATATCTACCAGTACTGCCTAGCTGGTAGCTAGGCAGGCGAAAATCAATTAGTCCACTTGAAAACTGCAGCGCTCCTGATGGTTGCACTTGCTCTAGCGTCAACACGCTATAGATAGAACGCGCGTTAAGACCACATAATAGTTTATGGGCAATCTTAAAGACTGCCACATCAGCTTAATACTCCACTCCATGATCTATGATCAGAGTCGAAGGCCCCTAATACCGGCATAGGGCAACTATAAAAAACATAATACGCCTATGGCGGGTACTATCTTCACTACAGTGACTATGCAATCTGATAAACACTTTGTTAAATCATGCTTCTCAGCATGAATCCCAGCCACTTTTCACCCGGCAACCACTGCTTGACCTGAACGCAATGACACCTCACCCCCTGCCGAGGGTCTCTCAGCAGCGCTGCGACTTTCTCCACCATACTCACACCTCAACCTGAGACTATAATCGGGTTTTCCTCCACAGTTTAAGCGCCAGCTTGCTAACATTGCCTGCGCCTTGAATCAACACTAGATCGCCATCCTGTAACGTCGTCGCCAGTAGCGTAGCGAGCATATTCGGGTCGGCAACCAGAATTGGATTAACATTGCCAAGGTCACGAATAGTGCAGCACAGCGAACAGCTATCAGCTCCTAGGATCGGGCTTTCCCCTGCCGAATACACATCCAACATGAGCAATACATCTACTTGCGACAGCGCGTGGGCAAAATCATTATACAAATCTCGCGTACGCGTGAAGCGGTGCGGCTGAAATAGCATTACGATTCGTTTTTTCGGCCAACCGGCACGGGCCGCTTTTATCGTCGCATCCACTTCTGTCGGATGGTGACCATAGTCATCCACCAACATCACGCTGCCTTCGTTGCCATTTACCGATTCCAGAGAGAGCTCCCCCAAGAAATCAAAACGGCGGCTAGTTCCCTTAAAGCTAGACAGTGCTCGCAGAATTGCTTCATCGTCAATTCCTTCTTCTGTCGCCACCGCCACTGCCGCAGCTGCGTTTAGGGCATTATGACGGCCTGGTGCATTAAGCATAACCTGTAACAAAGGCTTACCCTGACGCGCCAGCGTAAAGTGGCCTTGAGCACCAAATTGACGGTACTTGGCTACGCATACATAAGCATCGTCGCTAAACCCATATGTGGTAATATGACACCCCACCCGAGGCAGCAACTCCCGAATCACTGCATCGTCCACGCACATCACCGCTCGTCCATAAAAAGGCAGGTTGCGCAAAAAGTTGATGAACGTCTGCTTTAAATTTTCAAAATCGCCATAATAGGTATCCATATGATCTTCTTCGATATTTGTGATAATCGCTACTATCGGTTGCAGATGAAGAAAGGATGCATCACTCTCGTCGGCTTCCGCAATCAGATAACGACTGGAACCTAGGCGAGCATGCACCCCCACGGCTTTCATTAATCCTCCGTTGACAAAAGTCGGATCTAGACCTGCCTCGGCATAAATACTGGCTACCATCGCAGTGGTCGTGGTTTTACCATGTGTTCCAGCAATCGCAATACCGTGACGAAAACGCATTAATTCGGCTAGCATTTCCGCGCGGCATATCACTGGAATACGTGCCTTTTGGGCAGCAATAATTTCCGGGTTATCAGCGCTAATGGCGCTGGATAACACCACGACGCTTGCATCTTTCACGTTCTCAGGGCGGTGATGAAAATAGATCTTCGCCCCCAGTTCTGCTAGCTGCTGAGTCAGAGTATTCGGCGCTAGGTCAGAACCGCTAATATGGTAACCTTCGTTCGCTAACACTTCAGCAATACCGCCCATACCAGCTCCACCGATGCCGACAAAATGAATATGCCGCACGCAATGCATTTTTGGCACTATGGAACGCAGTTTTGCCAATTGCTGTTTATTCACTTTTCTATCGCTATCCTTTAACTTGTACTTCATTTATTTATCATGAGGTTAACTATATTCGCCCTCACGCATTCTGCTCAGTCAAGCGCGTTAACGCGCTGCTGATGCTACTTCTTCGGCTACGCGTTCGGTGGCATCTGGCCTTGCGGAGGAACTTGCGCGATGCGCCATATCACGCAATGTAGCGCGATCCCAACCGGACAGCACATCACTCACAACATCTACACTGAATGCAGACTGCTCAATAATTTTGGCGGCTTCTGCTTGCTCTAGCGGCAGTGCATTCCAATATTGCTGCCGATCGTTGTGCTGAAATGGCACAAACAGCGCAGGCAAACCGGCTACAGCAATCTCACTGACAGTCAGCGCACCGGAGCGGCATACCACCACATCCGCCCAACTATAAGCTTGCGCGATATCGTCAATAAACTCTGTAACATTGTACTGCAGTGCGCCTGCCGATTCGTAATCCTGCTGCACCTCGGCTAAAGCGCCTTTGCCTGTCTGGTGCCAGATAGTGACGTTAGCACCGAGCTGTGCGGATACGTGCGGCATTGTGCGGTTTAATACCCGTGCACCTTGGCTTCCGCCCATCACCAACACACGGATCGGGCCTTCACGCTCAGCTAAACGTTCATCGGTTTCAGGTAATGCTAAAACATCTGTACGAACCGGGTTACCCACCACTTCAGCGTTAGGAAAGGCACCGGGGAAAGCCTGTAAAACCTTGCGCGCAATGCGCGACAGCCAATGATTAGTTAATCCTGCAATACCGTTTTGTTCATGCAGCACCACTGGAATACCACACAACCAAGCAGCCAGGCCACCAGGCCCAGAAACATAACCACCCATGCTTAGCACCACGTCTGGTTGGTAGCATTTCATGATCGCTTTCGCCTGACATACGGCGCGATAAATACGAAATGGTGCACACAGTTTCGCCGAAATACCTTTGCCACGTAATCCAGAAATCCGAATAAAATCAATATCTATACCATTTTTTGGCACTAAATCAGCTTCCATGCGATCGGCGGTTCCCAGCCAACGAACCTGCCATCCCTGTGCCATCAAATGATGTGCGACTGCCAGTCCCGGGAAGATATGTCCTCCTGTGCCGCCTGCCATCACTATCAAGCGCTTACCTTCTCCACTCATTTAGCACTCCTCGTAAACACCTGCGCTTTAGTCAGGCGCGTCTCAAAGTCAATGAAGATTATCATTAACAGCGCTAAAACCACATTAATATAGTCGAGCGCTTTACCTAAAATCGAAAAAATAAAGTCCGTGTGTGTACCTCTGGTAAATACTCTAGTTTTTGCACTGACTTTCCTAAGTTTTCAGATCTAGCGGTGCACGTGCACGCCTAATAACACCATCACGCCCATCGGTTACCCTACGGGCATCCACGCTGACATCACTATGATGAACCCGAGATCAGAATGTTCTGCACATCGCTCTTCCACGCCCTCATGACCCTAGCCTTTCAGTTGTTCAATCACTGATATCTCAAAAAATATATTAGCCAAGCTCCTCCGCTAAACGGGCAAATTCATCACCACGGTGTTGAAAGCTCTTGAACTGATCGAGGCTAGCACACGCTGGTGACAGCAGGACGAGATCTCCAGGCACCACGCGTGCAGCGATCAAGTACATCGTCTGCTCCATGGTCTCGTTTTGCTCGGCAATCTCTGGGCGTAGTACTGCCAGTTGTGCAGCATCACGTCCAAAGCAGTAGAGGCGAATATTTTCGCCTTTAAAATAGCGCAGCAGCCGAGAAAAATGGGCCGACTTGCCATCTCCTCCCAGCAGCAAATGCAGTGTGCCTTTCACTTGTAACCCGTTGAGCGCAGCTTCAGTACTGCTGACGTTGGTCGCTTTGGAATCATTAATCCAGGTAACATCATTATGCTGCCATACACATTGAAAACGGTGTGGTAAACCAGGAAAGGTGTTGAGAGCTCTCAGCGCCGGTGCTCGGGGAATACCCACCGCATCAGCCAACGCCAATGCAGCCATCCCATTGATATGATTATGCTGACCGACCATAGAAATCTCTTTTTTATTCAAAATTATATTTCCTTTTACGCTCAGCCAGATTTCGCCTTGCTGGGTATTGAGGTGGTAGTCTCCTACATCAACACCAAAACTCATGCAACGCGCATCTGCACCTTGAATTGGCATGGTCAGCTCGTCATCTGCGTTTACGACACACACATGCGCATTATCATAGATACGTAACTTAGCAGCGCGATACTGCTGGATACCAAACGGATAGCGGTTGATATGGTCTTCTGCTACATTAAGAATGGTGGAAGCTGCAGTGCGAAGACTAGACGTTGTTTCCAACTGGAAACTCGAAAGTTCTAGCACGTATAGCTGGTACGACTGCTTAAGCAACGTCAGTGCAGGCAGGCCAATATTCCCGCCAATACCCACCGACCAACCGGCTGCCTTAGCCATCTCACCAACCAGTTTGGTGACTGTGCTTTTACCGTTGGTACCGGTAATGGCCACAATAGGCGCCTGCGCTTCACGGCAGAACAACTCAATATCGCCTAAGATCTCTACGCCTGCAGCAACTGCAGCTGCCAAAGCAGGTGTCTCTAGCGCAATACCCGGGCTGACGACGATCAGGTCTGCTGCTAATAGCCAGTCTTCATTTAACGATCCAAGATGCCGATCAACTTGCGCCGGTAACTTATCCAGACCAAACGGACTAATACGGGAATCTACTACGCGCGGCGTCACTCCGCGCATAAGGAAGAAATCAACACAGGAAAGCCCTGTGATTCCTAGGCCAATAATAACAACGTTTTTACCCTGATAGTCCATCATAGTGTTACCGTACTTTCAGCGTTGCCAGGCCAATTAGTACCAGCATTAGCGAAACAATCCAAAAACGCACAATCACGCGCGGCTCTGGCCAACCTTTGAGTTCATAGTGATGGTGAATCGGTGCCATACGAAAAACACGCTGCCCGCGTAGTTTGAATGAACCGACCTGAAGGATTACTGACAGCGTTTCGACTACGAACACCCCCCCCATAATCACAAGCAAGAATTCCTGACGCAGCAGGACAGCAATAGTCCCTAGCGCGCCGCCGAGAGCAAGCGAACCAACATCACCCATAAATACTTGTGCGGGGTAAGTGTTAAACCACAGAAAGCCCAGCCCAGCCCCCACAATCGCCGTACAGACAATCACCAGTTCACTGCTGTGGCGGATGTATGGAATATACAGATAGCTAGAAAAATTTATGTTCCCAGTCGCCCATGCCACCAGTGCGAAGCCAGCTGCGACAAATATTATCGGCATGATCGCCAGACCATCCAGACCGTCGGTAAGGTTTACCGCGTTACTAGTGCCTACAATGACAAAGTAGGTTAGCAAAATGTAGAGAAGGCCCAGTTGTGGCATCACTTCTTTAAAGAAGGGCACCATTAGTTGCGTGGCCGGAGTACCCTTACCAAGGGTATACATGGTGAAAGCCACCGACAGGGCGATCACTGATTGCCAGAAATATTTCCAGCGAGCAATCAATCCATTGGTGTCTTTACGCACTACTTTACGGTAATCATCAACGAAACCTACGATGCCGTAGCCCAGTAGTACTAGCAGTACATACCATACATACGGATTATACAAATTGGACCACAGAAACACCGAACAAATAATTGCCCCCAGGATCATGACGCCACCCATTGTTGGCGTGCCATGTTTACTGAAATGAGATTCTGGACCCTCGTTACGTACCACTTGCCCGATCTGCAATTTCTGCAGCCAAGAAATTAGATGCGGCCCCATCCATAAGGAGATTACTAATGCAGTCAGCAGGCTGACAATGGCGCGAAACGTCAAATAAGAGAAGACGTTAAAGCCGGAATAAAACTTGACTAAATATTCGGCCAGCCACACTAACATGCTGCATTCTCCTGTAATGCGTGTATCACGTGCTCAATGGCGGAACTCCGAGAGCCTTTAACTAAAATGCTGATGATGGCATGCGTAGACAGCAACGTCTGCAAACGTGCTATCAACGCTGACTGATCGGAAAAATGCTCACCATGTTCACTAGTGAGTGTGATTGCCTGACTCAATGTGCCGATGCTCAACACTGCATCAATACCGGCATCATAAGCGGCTTTGCTCACTGTCTGGTGGCACGCTTCAGCATCCTCACCCAATTCACCCATGTCACCTACGACAAAAACACGGTAGCCCGGCATATCGGCCAGCGTCTCTACTGCCGCAGTCATGGACCCTACGTTGGCGTTATAGCTGTCATCCAACAGCAATTTATTCTCTGCAAGATTGATAGGAAACAATCGTCCCGGCACAGGCTTAAGCTGCGCAAGTCCGTCTTTCACCTGCTGCAGCCCCGCGCCCACAGACACCGTCAATGCTGCTGCAGCTAGCGCATTAGCTACGTTATGTCTGCCAGGCAGCGGCACCATGACGCCCTGCGAGCCAAACGGCGTATGTAATTCAAATACGGTGCCTACGCCTTCGCTGCGAATATCTGTGGCGTAATAGTCCGTGTTTTTAAATTTTTGCGGCGAAAATTGCCATATAGTTTTATCACGCAGTACATCATGCCAGCGCGTCAGGTCATTACTATAGGCGTTAATTACCGCAATGCCCTTAGTAGGCAAACCGTTAAAGATTTCTCCTTTAGCACGTGCTACGCCTTCCAGCGATCCAAAACCTTCTAGATGCGCTGCTGCTAGGTTATTCACCAGTGCGCTATCGGGACGTACCAGACTAGTGGTGTAGGCAATCTCACCAATATGGTTAGCGCCCAGTTCTATCACTGCAAAACGATGCTCAAGCGTGAGGCGCAACAATGTCAATGGCACACCGATATCATTGTTAAAATTACCTTTTGTATAGAGCACGTTACCACAGTGGCGTAAAATCGCTGCTGTCATCTCCTTAACGGATGTTTTCCCAGAAGAACCGGTCAATGCCACCACGCTCGCAGAGGATTGACGACGCATCCAGGCACCCAATTTACCCAAGGACAGACGGGTATCCCCCACTAGTAATTGCGGTACGTCGATAGGTAAGTGCTTACTTACCAATAGCGCCGCCGCACCGCCGCGTACGGCCTGATTAGCATAATCATGAGCATCAAACTTTTTACCGCGCAGAGCGATAAACAGGCAACCCTTCTTCAATTTTCGCGTATCTGTGCACACCGTATCCACAGCGATATCTTCACCAAGGAACGTGGCATTTAATGCTGTAGCCAGTTGCTGTAACATAACGAGAATCATGCGATCCTCTCTAACAAACGTGCGGCAGTAACGCGATCGGAATAGTTAAGACGCTGCTTACCAACCAGCTGATAATCCTCGTGACCCTTACCTGCAATGAGAACCATATCATCCGATTTTGCCTGCATAATGGCTCTAGCTACCGCTTCGGCTCGACCATGAATAGCGAGTATCAGTCTATTATCGACCAGACCGGAAAGAATATCTTTTAGGATAGCCTGCGGCTCTTCGCTACGTGGGTTGTCGTCCGTTACTACAATACGGTCGGCCAATTGCTCTGCGATGGCTCCCATAAGTTGGCGCTTACCTTGATCACGATCGCCGCCACAGCCAAATACACACCACAGTTGAGCTTTGCAATGTAGACGTGCTGCCGCCAGCGCTTTTTCTAACGCATCCGGAGTATGGGCGTAATCCACGATTACCATGGGCTTACCTGGTGCTGTAAACACTTCCATCCGACCGCAAACCGACTGCAATTGTGCGCCAGTTTCAGTTAATCGATCTAGCGGATAGCCTAGAGAAAGTAACGTTGCTAGCGCCATTAGCAAATTGCTGGCGTTAAACTCACCGATAAGGCGGCTTTCGATACGGCCCCAGCCCCACATCGAATCAAACTCAATAGATGCGCCTTTGTCGTGATAATCGATAGCAGTGGCTTTCAACCAGCGACCACGGCAGACCGGAACTAGATTATTGTGTAACATCACCGCCACAGCGTCCGGCAACTTTTCCAGCCAGCGTTTTCCGATTGCATCGTCTGCGTTAATGATCGCCTGTCCAACCTTGTGTTTTGAAAAAAAAGACCACTTAGCATCGGCATAACTTTCCATATCACCATGATAATCAAGATGATCTTGACTTAAATTACTAAAAACTGCTGCGGTGAATGGCAACGCAGCAACGCGATGTTGTGCTAATCCATGAGAGGAAACTTCCATTGCTGCAAAGGTCGCTCCTTGTTCTACAAATTGGTGTAGGAGCTGCTGTACGTCTACTGCCGAACCTGTCGTATTCTCTGTGCGGTTAACGTTCCCTAGCAAACCGCTACCCACGCTGCCCATGACAGCGCTAGTATCTCCTAGCAGTTGACTCCATTGAGCTAACAGCTGTGTGATGGTGGTTTTTCCATTTGTGCCGGTCACCCCAATCAGCCGTAACTTTTCTGCAGGTTTCTGATAAAAACGCCCAGCCAGCGCGGATAAACGCTGGTTTAGATTACTCAGATACACGATAGGAACACCATGCATTTCTCGCACTGTGCCATCGGCAGCTTCACCTTTTGCCTCAGCAATAACAGCCGCAACCCCTTTAGCAATAGCCGGAGGAATATAGCGTCGCCCGTCTGCACTGTGACCAACCACGGCCACAAACAGATCGTTTGATGCAGCGACATGACTGTCGAGCGTCATTTCCCGTAGTTGGCGCGGTGGGACACCCTGAACCCAGCGTGCCAGTAAATTACGTAAATTACGATCTACCACCTAAAACCTCTTTTTAGTTAATCAAAAAATCTTTTTCGCTCGAAGGCTAGTGCATCTGGCACTATCTTCATAGTGCGCAGTAGTAGACCCCCATGATGGCATCGAATACAGGTGCAGAAACCGAGATACCATAGTAATTTCTAGCTTTTGGATCGTTAATGAGTACCCCCTAGCGCAAAGCGCAGATTTCTGGCAAGTGCAATACCTGCGGTGTAGGCAATGTATTTGTTAATATACTTGCTATCCAGCCTGACCATTTTGCTGTACTGGTTTTTATAGCGATACGGTATTCTTAATCGCCGCTTTTAGTTCCATCTCTACCCGGCAGAGCAACGCTTTCCCTCATACGCACCACACTTTTCACGACAGCGGGTCAGCAACAATACTTTTTTTCCAGCCGGCGTCGGATTAATCTTGGTAATAGAGAGCGAACGATAGATGCCATAGCTACCGATTGTGGCGTAAATGCATGCGAGTTTCAGCGGCGTTACCATCAATCCATCATAGCCGAAAAAAGGTAGATCTTTCTATTTCAGACCACCGTTATTTTTAGGATAAAATAAGCCAATTCCTTCTCCGACCTACGTTAGGTTGGTGGCTTTTTAAGCCAAAACAAGAATAAGTATCTACCAGCGCTGAAGAGGACGTTGCTAACGCTAGACAAAAAACTCAGACGTTACTCAATCTGTAATATCCTGACGGTTTTACCGTAGAACTGGGTTTAAAATGTCGATAATATCGCGATTACGCATGACGTCGAAAAGGGTTACTCCTCCCGATAATTTCTTCGCGTTATATAACGGACTGTTAGCCATTTTTATCAACACTTCAACTGTTTTGATATCATGTCCATCAGTACAGCAGTACCGGTTTCTGCATTTTGCATGCAAACGTATTACTCAGTTCACGATAGACTAGCTTCTGTAGACGCTCATCAATACTCAGCATCAAATAGTAACTGAGAAGCCTAACTGTCAACGGAAGAGATATCTTTAATCACAAGGCTAAAGAGGTCTTTATGCACCGTGCACTCACCCGGCTACCCTTTCAACTATCGATCAACGCTTTTCTTAATCCTCAATCGCTTCAATATTCGTAAATAGATCATGGGAGATATCACCTGACTTACTGGGTAATAGCGTCTTGATTTCTAGCGCAGATACATGCCAGGCAACTTAAGTTTTTGAACGTACTCATAGCAGGATTTACCTAGAGAGATAAGTAGACAAAGCGCAATTTCGGATTGGCGGTAATTTTTACCGCCCTTTAATCCAACGGCAGATCATCTAGCGGATCAGAAAGTGCTTTCCAATAGAATGGGTATCTAGCGAAATGCCACCATGCTCGTTGAGCTTTTTCAGATAGGCCCAGATAGCCTTAACAGCCACGCTAACCCTAACCACCAGAGGAGGCCGAGGCCGAGCGCGATCGCTTTCCCGAAATAGTTGATCTAGATTGATCACCTATAAATAGGCGGTACGCAATATCATCCATACTATTGCGAGCAATATACCTTTCCTGTGCACAGCTTTCATGCCATATATACCTATGCTCTCATGGTTAACAAGACTCACTGTTTGACTGCGATCTTTTTGCGCAGTATCTACATGATCTATATATAGTTTCTCTGTCGCAATGTATTCTAAACGACTGTGATCGCCTAAAGCGTTCTCTTCTAGAATCAAGTTTTGTTTTGCTATTCGATATTCAGAACATAGCGATCCAATAATAACTGTTCCCTATGTGTCGTCAGAACTCGCGTTTTCTTCGCCTTGCTCACGACCAACACCAACACAGAGAAGACCAACGAAGCAATGAGCGGCACAGCCTAGCGGATATCATCAGCCATGACGAAGAATGTCATGGCTGATGATATCCGCTAGGCTGTGCCGCTCATTGCTTATCATTCCGGTATCCGTTCCGCGATACGTAAAACGCAACTGCGTGCTCTCGGATTTTCTGCTACTTCCGCTTGCGAAGGCATCATCTTGCTGACCTTTTTCAGTAGTTGACCGCCTTGCGCACGCAGTTGCGCTTCAGTTAGCGGTATACCTGCGGGCACCTGTGGCCCGCGACTGTGATTGCGGATAAATCGCTTCACAATTCGATCTTCCAGAGAGTGAAAACTGATTACTGCTAGGCGACCTTCCAGTGCCAGCACCTTCAGTACGCCGTTAAGCGCTTGTTCAATCTCGTATAGTTCGCTGTTGATATAGATACGGATCGCTTGAAAGCTACGTGTAGCTGAGTGCTTATGTCGTTCTTTTACTGGGCTCGACGCCGTAATCAACTCTACCAATTCACGCGTACGAGTCATGGGCTCCGTGCGACTACGATAAATAATTGCGCGGGCAATACGCTTGGCAAAACGTTCTTCTCCAAAGGTTTTTAATACCCAGATAATGTCGTCAACTACTGCTGTTTGAAGCCATTGGGCTGCTGACCGCCCGCAAGTTGGGTCCATACGCATGTCTAACGGGCCATCACGCATAAAAGAAAAACCGCGTTCCGGATTGTCTAGCTGTGGTGAAGACACGCCTAAATCTAGCAGAACACCGTTAATATGCCCCGTTAATCCCAGCGTATCCACATAGCTTGCAAGGGATGAAAAAGGTTCTTGAATAATAGAAAATCGTGAATCTTGAATTGTCTCTGCTGCCTCAATAGCCTGAGGATCTCGATCAATAGCCAAAAGGCGTCCTCCCGGTCCGAGACGGGAAAGGATCAGCTTCGAATGGCCACCACGACCAAATGTGCCATCAATATATGTACCATCAGCGCGGATATTGAGACCATTAACCGCTTCGTATAAAAGCACAGGGGTATGTTTATACTTTTCAAGCATGTATTTCTTATAGCATAACTATAGTAATAAATCCTGCAATTTCTTTGCAGCGGAGCCTCATACATAGGATTGCTCAGCCTCAATCTGCAGTTCAAACTTGTTAATCTAGCCGACCAGCATCATTTCTTTAGTCAGGCTCGCATATTGTATTACTAGCAATAAGCAGCCGCCCGGAATTTCTATGTGATACTTACTGGCATATCCTAACCCTAACCGTTGTACGCAGCGCTCAGGGGTTCACTCTATAGACGTGTTAATTACTGCCTACTCAGGCAGGGGGTAAGCAGCAGATAGGACTGATGGAAATCAATAGTGCAAACCACCTGACCTTGCGATATCGCTGACAGCGTTTCCCTATAACAGGTTAGAGAACAGCGAGCGAAACCTTTACTGTAGAGATTAATCTTCTTGTCCTAAGAAACATGCTTGAGTTACCTCCTTATTTGTCTGATTCTCAGAAGAGGCAATCAACAGTGGATAATCGCACTGAAGTGCCTGACGCTCAAGATAATTAGCAATTTTAGTGTAGATAGTATTCTCTAGATCTGGAATAAAGAGCCAGATAAAAAGGGTACACCCTGCGGTAATCCAGCAGCCACTGCATTGGGATGATAATTATGCTCACGCACCACCGACATCACTTTTTCTGCAGTTTTATGACTGACGCGGTATTGTTTAGCTTTACCATTGATAATGTAGCTGGCAGTAGTACGTGAAACGCCTGCAAGGCGCGCAATTTCATCCAGTTTCACTTTAGCTCTTTTAATCAGCTCGATAATAAAAATTATCGCATCCTTATTTAAAATAAGGAATATCAAATAGATCCAACCGCAGATTCGGGTAATCAGCAACCTCTTTATTTATGCCAATAGATCAAGCTAGGTCTTCCACCCTATTGCTCTGCTTAGACAGACCGACAATAGCGCTGCTATGTATGACTGGTCACCGAGGTGCAGCCTGCTGCCACGCTCGGGCACCACCAGCGTCTCGTCAACTTAAAACCAAAACCTGCTAGACTCAAGGATGAGTCTCTAACTTTTCATCAGGAACAGCTAGAGTACCGGATCATTGGCGAGATAATGCGAGAACATTCCACCTCAGCAAGGCATTACCCTGCATATATAGTAAATAGACCACAAGCAAAAGGATATCTGGGAGAAACTGAAAGCGACATTTAGATGAGCCAGCGTCAACTGCTATCCATCGATAGAGTTCTCCTTGTTTGCACTATTGTATGAGTTACCACTACTGCGTCACTGCTTGAGTGATTCGTTATAAGAAGATCTACAGGGTTGGCGTACTCAAAACTCTTGATCTCTAAGTTCTGCCAATGCCTGATTATAGGGTAGGCTAGTTCTACTTTAAATCTACCTAGTTTCTGCCGTAGGAATGCTACGCTGCCTTTCCATGAAGCTAAAAACCCTTTACAATAAAGATGTTCTTCACGGGGTGCCTGGCTGCTTTGATAATATTGCATTGTCAATACACAGTATTTATGTTGAAAAAACACCTGTCGAATCTGATCCAGTATAATCCTCCCAGGAGTGCAAAGTGTTACAGTCGCTACTATCTCGTTTATTGCTTCCCGTATTCGGTCTCTCTGCCATGACGCTCGGCTCTGCTGCCGCCGCTATTGCCAAGCCTGCATTGACTGTGTATACTTATAATTCCTTCGCTTCTGAATGGGGACCTGGCCCTGCAATTAAAAAAGCCTTTGAAAAAGAGTGTGATTGCGAGTTGAATTTCTTCGCTCTAGAAGATGGCGTTACCCTGTTGAACCGCTTGCGCATGGAAGGCAAAAACAGTAAAGCGGATATTGTATTAGGGTTGGATAACAACCTGCTCAAAGCAGCCTCAGACCTCAGTCTATTGACTCCACACAATGTAAAAATAAGCGCATTAACGCTGCCGGGAGGATGGGATAATGCAACATTCCTCCCTTACGATTATAGCTATTTCGCCTTCGTCTACAACAAAGATACGCTGAAAAATCCGCCGACCAGTCTTGATGAGTTAGTCAACAGCAAGACACCACTCAAGGTAATTTATCAAGACCCGAGAACTAGTACCCCGGGGCTAGGCCTGCTGCTGTGGATACAAAAAGTCTATGGCGATAAGGCGCCCGATGCCTGGAAACAATTAGCACCCAAGATCGTTACCGTCACAAAAGGGTGGAATGAAGCTTACGGTCTATTCCTCAAGGGTGAAGCGGATATGGTGCTGAGCTACACCACCTCCCCTGCCTATCACATTATCGAAGAGAAAAAGAATAACTACGCGGCGGCGCTGTTCAGCGAAGGACACTATCTGCAAGTTGAGGTTGCCGGACAGTTGGCTGCCAGCAAGCAGCCAGAACTCGCAAACCGCTTTATGCAATTCATCCTTAGTACAGCGTTCCAAGATTTGATCCCAACCACCAACTGGATGTATCCTGTCACCGGCGTGGCATTACCAGAAGCTTTCCAGTCTTTAGCGCGCCCAGAAAAAGCTCTTATCTTTAGCGCACAAGACGTGGCTGACTTGCGCGGGAAGTGGATTCAGGCATGGAAAAGCGCCGTCATCAGTCGCTGATCCCTCATTGGCTCTGGCCAGGGCTGTTCACAGCAGCATTGCTGTTTGGTGTTGCTCTGACAGCTTTTGGCGCACTCTGGCGAGAGGCACCTAACACCCAATGGCAAGCGCTATTGGGTGACAGCTATGTGTGGTACGTAGTGCGGTTTACCTTTTGGCAGGCATTTCTTTCTGCGGCACTCTCCACGCTCCCCGCTATTTTTCTGGCGCGCGCACTCTACCGCCGAAATTTTCCTGGTAGAACCTGGCTTCTGCGCCTGTGCGCAATGACGCTAGTGTTGCCCGTGTTGGTAGCAGTATTTGGCATACTGCGCGTTTACGGGCGACAGGGCTGGTTGGCAGAAGGCTTAAGCGCACTCGGTTTCAACTACGTATTTTCCCCGTATGGCTTGCCAGGGATCCTGCTGGCCCATGTATTCTTTAATCTCCTGTTGGCGACACAGCTCCTGTTGCAAGTATTGGAGTCTATTTCTACTGAGCAACGTCAGTTAGCAGCGCAGCTAGGGATGAATGCTTGGCAGACATTTCGTATCATTGAATGGCCTTGGATGCGGCGTCAGATCTTTCCAAGCGCAGCACTGATTTTTATACTCTGCTTTGCCAGTTTCGCCACTGTGCTATCGCTCGGCGGAGGCCCGAGAGCCACGACTATAGAACTGTCTATCTATCAGGCATTGCGCTTTGATTACGATCCATCTCGCGCTGCAGGACTGGCGCTTATCCAGATGGGATGTTGCCTCGGTTTAGTATTGATAAGTCAACGTCTCGGCTCATGGTTTACTGTTGGCAACACTCAGCAATTGCGCTGGCGTAATCCACAGGATTCATTGGGAAGACTTCTGAGTGATACCTTGATTATCTTTTCAGCGCTGTTATTTCTGCTGCCGCCATTGCTTGCCGTCGTGCTGGATGGCCTTAACCCGGCGATGCTAACGGTACTGAAAAAACCTGCCCTGTGGCAAAGTCTGTGGACATCACTGCGTATTGCGCTCGGCGCAGGCGTAGTTTGCATCATATTGACCCTAATGCTATTATGGAGCAGTCGTGAGCTAAAACTGCGTCAGAGAAGGCTTTCGGGACAGTTGATGAATATGAGCGGCTTACTAATTCTAGCCATGCCGGGTGTTGTGCTGGCGACCGGTTTTTTTCTTTTTCTCAACAACACGTTCGGCCTACCAGCATCACCGTATGGGCTAGTGGTCACCACTAACTCGCTGATGGCAATCCCCTATGCGCTCAAAGTACTGGAGAACCCGATGCTCGACGTGGCGCAACGCTATAATCTCCTTTGCCAGTCTCTTGATATTCGCGGATGGTACCGCCTACTCCTAATTGAGTTGCGCGCCTTGCAACAACCGCTTGCGCAAGCGATGGCGTTCGCCTGCGTGCTTTCGGTAGGCGATTTCGGCATTATTGCCTTGTTTGGCAATCAGCAATTCCGCACGTTGCCGTTCTATCTTTACCAACAACTTGGTGCTTATCGCAGCGCAGACGGTGCTGTAACAGCACTTTTACTGATGCTGATCTGTTTCGCGTTATTTACCGTGATGGAGAAGTTAACCCTGTGGCAAAAACAGACTAGCCGACCGATATGCTGTCGTTAAATAAACTCACTTATCTCTATCAACAGGCACCCATGCGGTTTGACGTTAACATCGCTGCGGGAGAAAGCGTTGCCCTATTAGGAGAAAGCGGAGCGGGTAAAAGCACACTGCTCAGCCTGATAGCCGGATTTTTATTACCAGACAGCGGCGAACTGTGGCTCAATGGAAACGATCACCGTAACACAACGCCAGCGGAGCGTCCGGTATCGATTTTATTTCAGGAAAACAACCTATTCCCGCACCTGACGCTAGAGCAAAATATTGCTCTTGGCTTGCACCCTGGTTTGCGTCTTACAGTGGCACTGCGTCAGGCATTACAAGCGATTGCAGAACATGTAGGCTTAAGCAGTCTGTTGCAGCGTCTGCCAGCGCAGGTTTCTGGCGGTCAACGCCAGCGCGCCTCATTAGCCCGTTGCCTTCTGCGTCAACGCCCGATCCTGCTGCTAGATGAGCCCTTTTCAGCGCTAGACCCGGCGCTGCGCCTGGATATGCTCACTCTGGTCAAGAAGGTATGTGAAGAACAACATCTTACATTACTGATGGTTACTCACAATCTGGATGATGCGCTAAGTATTACCCAGCGTAGCCTAATATTGATCGAGGGAAGAATCGTCTATGACGGTCCCACAAAATCGCTATATGACGGTAGCAGCGAAGCGGCAAAGATACTGGGTATCCGTGGAATAAGTAATTGTTGAGCAAGGATAAATCTGGGTGTTAGCTAGGTATAGGTAGCATACAGCATAATGATTATTTTAGGAGATGAAATACAATTCAGTTTTTATTCCTTGTTGTGGTGCGGGGTGGTTGTCGATGTGCCGTAACCGGTTCTGAATTATAGCACGACTCCCAAACCCAGCAGACCGGGCTACCTTAGATTAAAGATCTCGAGTTCACCCCGACTACGCGGGTAAGTGTGATAGATGCTATTTTTCTGCTCAAGCCTAGTAGCCATACTAAGACTATATCTCCTCACTGCCGGATAAAAAATCCGCTCTGCTTCTGATACCTTCACTACATCATCTAAGAGAAAGGTGCGCAGAAGACACGCACGAAGAAATGCCGTATTTGAAAAATATTTTCTCGGAAAAGGGGGATGACTCCACTTGGTGGAGCTTCAATCCGCGCATTGAATGGCTACTCGGTTACCCTACCCTACAGCGAATCGCCGATAAAAAGATATTGCTATTTTCAAGAAAAACCGCCACCGCTCTTACGGTTTGAGCAAGCGCAAGTCGATAAACTGATCTCGCTGGAAACATACCAAGAGCTGCTTTTGCTTAATCTGCATCAGGCTAAGTAGTGACTGGATGCCACTCATTTAAGCCTCTCGGAAACGGTATTTCTTCCGATGCAGAAGCCCTTGGGATCCAAGGATCCTTGCTCTACCCTGTCTACATATGCTCTATCAGGAGCAAGATATCATTGTCGGCAACAAGCCAACTAGCTTACTCTACGTTCCTGTCAGAGATCCTGAATACCCCTTCATCCTTATGAAAGGGATTCAACAGAATTTGTCTTTAGGTAGAATCTATACATCTCCTCGATATGGCAACCAGCAATATTATTGCCTTCGCATTGACCAAAGAAGCTCGAACAGGAGCTGACATACTAGTTTTTTGAGAAAGACCCAAAAAATCCTATATCACTCGGGTATAGAGATGGCTAGAGCACTATGAATGCTTAATCAATCTCCACCTGATTTTCGATTGGCTAAATCACTAAAAATAGAAGGTCTATTTTGAATAGGGAAAACTAGCAAAAAATAATATCAGATACTTAGGCGCTACGCTGATGGCACGACTCGTGTTAAACTGATGCCCAGAGACACTCGGCATCGATGATGGTTTTTACGCTCACCCTGATGCTAAAGCGTTAGCACCATCTCGATGTAGCCTATCACCCCCCGGCAATCACACTATACACTCTGTCGCCGGAAACAATACCCAGTATCAAGCAGAGTTACTTGCCCGAATAGCGCATATTATTCCTTAACTCCTTATCCTGCATACTAAAATGATTTTATCAGACCCGTAATTTAGCCTTGCACCTAATGACAGAGCAGAGAAAAGGTAGAGAATTTGCACTGGTACAATGTCAGGCGGTGATATAGTTTCTGACTGTTTTCTGGCATGATACCCGTGATGACAGAATATCGATACCGCGTATGAAAAAATGTTTTTCAACCTTGCTGGCCACATTGATTGGGTCGGCGTTCTACAGCCAAAACGCTCTGCCTGATCTCGCCACTCAGTGTCGTCTTGGCGTTTCTACGTTCACGCGACCACTGGTCACTGGTGAGCTCAATACGCTTCCGGTACATATTCGGGCCGAAAAAAGCGAAGCCAACCATTCGGATAACGCCTCTTTCCTCGGTAATGTCAATATCGAGCAAGGAAACAGACGCTTACAAGCCGATCATGTTGAACTGCGCCAAGCGGGTATTGATGCTAAAGGCGCTTCCATTCGTACTGTCACTGCCACTGGTAATGTCCACTATGATGACAACCAGGTCATCCTGAAAGGACCTAAAGCCTGGTCTAATCTTAACACGCAAGATATCGATGTCTTTCAGGGCGATTACCTGATGGTTGACCGCCAGGGCCGTGGCGATGCTGAAAAAATAAAAATGCGCGTTAACAGTCGCTACACCATTCTAGAAAACGGTTCATTCACTACTTGCCTTCCGGGTGATAATAGCTGGAGTATCGTCGGTTCAGAGGTGATCCATGATAGAGATGAGCAAGTTACTAAAATTTGGAATGCGCGCGTTAAAATTGGCGACGTTCCTATATTCTACAGTCCTTACCTGCAACTGCCAGTAGGTCAAAAACCTCGCTCCGGTTTTTTGATGCCGAACGCCCGATATAGCGGCAGTAATGGCTTTGAACTGATAACCCCCTACTACTGGAATATCGCGCCCAACATGGATGCGATCATTATGCCGCATGTATTGACAAAACGCAGCGTGCAGTTACAAAACGAGTTCCGTTACCTAGCTGCACCGGGCACGGGCAGTATCCATCTGGACTGGCTGCCAAATGATCTGGCATATCGCCGTAACAATCCTGACGATGAAGATACCCGCTGGCTGTTCCATTGGCGGCACGAAGGTATCATAGGTCAGGCATGGCGCTTTGCTAGCGATCATACCAAGGTAAGCGATATCAACTATTTCAAAGACCTGGATTCTGCTTACGGCTCCACGACCAGCGGCTATGTAAACCAGAAATTCAGCGTCGGCTATGCTAACCAGGATTGGGATGCTACGCTTTCTAACAAACAGTTCCAACTACTGGCGGCGGCAGCCAACACCAATAATGATGTCTACCGCGCCGAGCCCCAACTCGACCTCAACTACTACCGCGAGAATATAGGCCCGTTTGATATGCATCTGTATGGGCAGGCCGTAAAATTCACTAACATGAATAGCAGCCGCCCCAAAGCGACGCGCTTCCATACGGAGCCCACTCTAAATTTACCATTAATAAACCGTTGGGGGAATCTGAACACCGAAGCGAAGCTAATGGCGACCCATTACCAGCAAACCAATCTGGAATGCTGCCTCACCGATCTCAATACAAAAATTAGTAACATCAAGGGCGATGTACTGAAGGGTTCAGTCAGCCGCGTTTTGCCACAATACAAAATTGATGGCGAACTTGTGTTCGAACGCGAAATGGATTGGTCAAACGCCTCTACCCAAACATTAGAGCCGCGCGTACAGTACCTATACGTTCCTTACCGTGATCAGAGCAGCATTTACCCTTATGACTCCACGCTGCTGCAAAATGATTACACTGGATTGTTCCGCGACCGCAGTTACAGCGGACTTGATCGCATCATGTCGAAAAATCAGATTGCAACCGGTTTGACTACCCGAGTTTATGATCAAAATCTGGTGGAACATTTTAATGCTTCGGTCGGTCAAATCTATTACTTTGATCGCCCTAGAACCGGGGATGACACCACGATAACGAACAAAAACAACGATAACGGCAGCCTAGTGTGGGCTGGCGACAGTTATTGGAAGATTAACGATCTGTGGGGTATGCGCGGCGCTTTACAATATGATAAGCGCCTTGAGAGCATCTTACAGGGGAACGCGGTGGTGGAATATCGCAAGGATAGCGAGAAACTGGTCCAGTTAAATTACCGCTATGCCAGCAGAGAATATATCAAAAACTCCTTCCAGAATCGGTTAGAAGGCCTCGTCTTTCGGAAGAGCATTTCACAGGTGGGGATCACAGCCAGTTGGCCGATTTCCGACAACTGGTCCGTTGTCGGTGAGTATTACTACGATACTAAAACGAATCAAACCGCTAACCAGCGCATCGGCTTTCAATACAATACCTGCTGTTGGGCCGTCAATATGGGCTATCAGCAGAAAATTACCAACTGGAACACCAATCTTCAGTCCAGTAAGCACGATAATAAATTATTGATTAACATCGAGTTACGTGGTTTAATCGGCAATGAAACTCCGGGTGAGCAAAAAATGCTGCACTCTGGTATTCCTACTATATCAACGCGCATTCTAATGCTGTAGTGCGAGTGTAGAATAAACGGTAACACATCAACTTTAATCCCACTAGTGGGTAAAACTAACGTGAAAGGTATGAAGATCTGGAGAACGCTGATCCTCGTGCTGGCCTTCAGCGCCAATGCAGCTGTTGCTGCACTACAGGTTGTTGATAAAGTCGCCGCCATCGCGGGTAACAGTGTCGTGCTTGAAAGTGATGTCAGTACGCTTTTACAGTCTGTGAAGATGAATGCGCAGCAAAGGGGACAACAGTTACCGGATAAGAATACGTTGCGCCAACAGATCCTCGATCGTCTGATTATGGATCAGATTATTTTGCAACTGGCAAATAAAATGAATATTCAGATCAGCGATGCACAATTGGATCAGGCCATCAGCAGTATTGCGGCACAAAACCGCAGGACGCTCGACCAGTTAAAAAGCCAGATAGCTTATGAAAATCTCACCTACAGCACCTATCGTAACCAGATTCGTAAAAAGATGACTATTGCCGAGGTACGCAATAACGAAGTTCGTCGCCGCATCACTATCCTGCCGCAGGAAGTTGATGCGTTGGCACAACAGATTGCCAGCCAGATCGGTGAAGATGCAGAGCTAAACCTGAGCCACATTCTGATTCCATTAGAAGAGAATCCAACACAGCAACAAGTGGATGATTCAGAAAACCTAGCTAACTCCCTAGTAAAAAAGCTTCAAGGAGGAGCTGATTTTGCAAAACTGGCAATGGAAAACTCTGTAGATTCTCAGGCGTTAAAAGGCGGCCAAATCGGCTGGAGAAAACTTCATGAAATCCCTTCTCTGTTCTCTGAACGTTTGATTCAAGCACAAAAAGGCCAAGTGGTCGGCTCGATTCGTTCCAGCGTTGGCTTTCATATCTTACGCATTAACGATATTCGCGTCGGAAATAAATCAGTTTCTGTCACTGAAGTGCATGCCCGTCACATTTTTCTTAAACCTTCCGTAGTGATGAGCGACACCCAGGCAGAGGCAAAATTGGATGAGGTTGCACAGCAAATCAGACGTGGCACGACTGATTTTGCAACACAGGCAAAACAGCTTTCACAAGATCCTGGCTCGGCGAATCAAGGAGGCGATCTAGGTTGGGCAACGCCGGATATGTACGATCCATCATTCCGAGATGCGCTTATGAAACTACGAAAAGGAGAAATGAGCGCCCCTATCCACTCCTCATTCGGCTGGCAATTAATTCAATTGTTAGATACGCGTCAGGTAGATAAAACCGATGCAGAGCTGAAAGATCGCGCTTACCGCATGCTATTTAACCGTAAATTCGCTGAAGAGGCGCACAGCTGGATGCAGGAACAACGTGCAGCCTCTTATGTGAAGATCGTTAATAGCAGCGACAGCTCCTCAGCACAATGACTATAACCACGTCTCGTATCGTTATCACCCTTAGCGAAAACCAGCCTAGATGGCATAAAGACCATTTTCCCACTAAGGACGATGGACCGGTAGAATTGGTGGTATGTGCCCTACTACCCCACATTGTTGCACAGCAGCGAGAAAATGCCTATGCTGTCGTTAACGATTCGAGATTTTCAAGCTGAAATACTGGCTATTGCGCAGTCTGCAGATTCGCTAACAAGATTACCCCCTTTCATTATCCATAGCAGGTTTCCCCAGGAGAGCTTAATGTCAGCAAAGGGCCGGCCTGTATGGGGTGAACACCCTGTTACATGCCTAGAACAGTTGCCTCTACGGTGACTTTGCCTCATTATAGTTACCTGGCTAGTCCAGTGCATAAAGACATCATCAACGATGATGGTGTACTTTTCAGTGGCCACACCGAGTTTTTTGCCGATCGCATCGGTAGAACTTCTGGGATCGTGCTGGCAATCAGGCACTTGCCATGGCACAACACCATAACGAAATACTATAATGAATAAGCGTGTCCATCAAAACCACTTTGCTCGTAAGCGGTTCGGGCAGACATTTTTAAACGATCAGTGTATGATCGAAAGTATTGTGTCAGCCATTCATCCGCAATCTGATCACGCTATAGTAGAGATAGGTCCTGGCCTCGGCGCTTTAACGCTGCCTGTTGCCAAGCAACTTAACCAGTTGACGGTTATCGAACTGGACCGTGACCTGGCAGCACAATTGACGGTACATCCACAGCTCAAAGGCAAGTTAACTGTAATACAACAAGATGCCATGACCGTAAATTTTGCCGAGTTGTCACAGTCTATTGGCCAACCCTTGCGTATTTTTGGTAACTTGCCCTATAACATTTCAACACCGTTGATGTTTCATTTATTTAGCTTTACGAAATCTATGCGCGATATGCATTTTATGTTTCAAAAGGAAGTGGTGAACCGCCTTATTGCTGGTCCAAACAGCAAAGCATATGGGCGGTTAAGTGTGATGGCACAATATTATTGTCAGGTAATTCGTGTGCTTGAAGTACCGCCTACTGCCTTTACTCCGCGGCCAAAAGTAGATTCTACTGTAGCGCGTCTTCTTCCTCACCCCATACAACCTTATCCTGTTGCTGATGTTCGAGTTCTCAGCTGTATCACCACAGAGGCATTCAACCAGCGCCGTAAAACCTTGCGTAACAGTCTAGATCATATGTTCAGTGTAGAGCAACTCGTCTCTCTAGAAATTGATCCCGCTACCCGTGCGGAAAATGTCTCTGTAGAGCAATATTGCCGTCTGGCCAACTGGCTGTCTGAGAAGACGCCAACTCAGGAACCACTGGAAGTATCGCGATGATTAATCCGCCCCGGATTTGTGTTCAGGTTCAGAGTTTTTATGTTGAAGCGCAGTCTGAGCCTGATGAAAGCCACTTCGTCTTTGCTTACACCATCACGATCCGCAATCTGGGGAGGAACCCTGTCCAACTCCTTGGACGTTACTGGATGATCACCAATGCTAATGGTCGACAAACTGAGGTGCAGGGGGAAGGTGTGGTCGGTGAACAACCAACTATTCAACCTGGTAGCGAATTTCAGTACACCAGCGGTACGGTACTGGAAACACCCTTGGGAACAATGGAAGGCTATTACCACATGGTCGATTATCAAGGCAATGTTTTTCAGGTTCCTATTTCCGTTTTTCGTTTAGCGATTCCCTTGCTGATTCATTGATTATGTCTACCTACTTAATTGGCGATGTGCACGGCTGCTTTGACGAACTAATAGCACTGTTGGGACAGGTTTCTTTTAATCCTGCACACGACAGGCTATGGTTTACCGGCGATTTAGCTGCTCGTGGCCCCTCGTCTCTAGACGTATTACGCTACGTACGTGCGTTGGGCCCTTCCGCGCAGATGGTACTTGGCAACCATGATCTTCATTTATTGGCAATTTATGCCGGTATTAGAAAGCATAAGCCGAAAGATCGCCTTAACGATCTGCTTAATACACGAGATGTCGATAGCCTGATCAACTGGCTGCGCCGTCAACTGGTGATGTTAGTCGATGATGACCTGAAACTGGTTATGGCCCATGCAGGGATAACGCCGCAGTGGGATCTAGCCACCGCAAAAATGTGCGCGCGTGAAGTAGAAGCCATACTTAGAAGTGACAGCTATCCCCTGTTTTTGGATGCCCTATATGGCGATATGCCCAATCATTGGAGCCAGAAACTGAGTGGTTTACCACGTCTTCGTTTTAGCACAAATGTGTTTACCCGCATGCGTTACTGCTTCTCCGGCGGACAGTTGGACATGATCTGTAAAGAACCCCCGTCACAGGCGCCTTCACTGCTGAAGCCCTGGTTCAACTTGCCCAGCCTAGTCGTAGAAGGCAACGCAGACAAGCCAGGTTATGCCATCGCGTTCGGCCACTGGGCCTCCCTGGAAGGAAAAGGTGCGCCGGATAACATCTATCCATTGGATACCGGGTGCTGCTGGGGAGGCGAATTAACCCTGTTACGCTGGGAAGACAAACAGATGTTTACCCAACCCTCATTGGTACAAGGTGTGATGGTCGTCGTCGGAGAGTAAGTAAAATATGCGCGAATGCTTTTGCCAGCGCGAGCACGGTTCGACTAACGCCGTTCAAGACGCTCAAAGCAGTAACCATAAAAATTTTTCTTATCTGCGTCATGAAACTCACTGAAGACCGATGACCACTGATCCCTTTCATACTCAGGAAAGTAGGTGTCACCTTCAACTTCAGCATCAATGTGCGTCAGATACAGGCGTGAAGCTTGAGGCAGTATTTGCTGATAAATACTGCCTCCTCCAATAACCATCACCTCTTCAGCACCTTTAGCAGCTTCCAGCGCCTTCTCTAGAGAAACCATCCAAGTTATACGCTCATCGTCGTCGGCGCGACTGCTTACTACAATATTCTTTCTCCATGGCAGTGGCTCTCCGATAGAGCGATACGTGTTATGCCCCATAATTATGGGCTTATTTAAGGTCTGGCGCTTAAACCAAAGCAGATCTGCCGGCAAATACCACGGTATGGTGTTTTCTATGCCAATAACATGATCTACCGACAGTGCTGCAATCAAACTAATCACCATGGTAAATCCCTATAGGTCAACTATTGCAGATACTGTATGGAAGGGTAATGTCTACTTCGCATCGTTTTTCTGATAGGAAAAACAATCCGAATCTGAACCTCGTTACACGAGGGTACGCTTTCGATAAAGCCAAAGGCCAGGCATAGACAACCCGAGAGACAGCGCAGCGACAATAAAAGAAGCCATCAGAAAATGCGTGATCAACACGCGCATAAGGGCTTCGCTATATCCATGATAGGAGAGCTCTACCAGCGAGATCATCGCCGTATAGGCCGAAATACCGGGAAACATCGGGATCACTGCTGCAACAGTAAACACTGTTGGGTGTGCTAGCAGCCAGCGAGACCAGCCTATCCCGATCACGCCAATCAATATTGCTGCCAAAAACGAGCCCCACTCAATGGGCATCCCCATCTGAATACAGAGGAAACGCACTCCGTGACCCATCCCACCAAGTAGTGCACAGTAAGGTAGCGTCTTGACCGGTACATTACACACCATGGCGAAGCCCATGGCTGGTATTCCTGCCAAAAAGATATCCTGCAATAGACCCAAGAGCAGCGTTAAGCCCATGTACGTAGTCCCAATATCTCCGTTGCAGCCAATACCCCAATACAGGTTACAAGCATGAGCAGACTGGAAACCGCTAAGCGTGCTAGACCGGCATTAACATGCCCTTTAAAGATATCCGCAACTGCGTTAATTAGCGGAAAACCGGGCACCAGCAGCAACACACTGGAGGCCATTGCAACTGTAGACGTTTGTTGGAACATGGGAATACGAAGCAATACTCCGGATATAGAGGTTGCGATAAAGGCAGTAATGCAGAAGTTAATCAATGGATTAAGGTATTGCGATGTCAGCACCTCGCGTACATACATCGCCACACCACTAGCGAGCATAGTGACTACAAAGGCATCCGACCCGCCACCGTTGAGAGTGCTGAAACAACCGCACGAGATCGCCACAATGGTCACCAACAACCAACGCGGATAGCGAAGCGGCTTGATGCCCGTCAGACGTTTTTCTACGCCAGTGATATCTAGCAACTTATGTTCAGCCATAATGACTACATGCTGCACCTCTTTCACCATATGCATATTGATGCCGTGATCGACGTTCTTGCGGGTCGAGGTCAGGCAGTGTCCAGTCATTATGGTGGTAAGGACGATAGCGTTAGCTGAAATGGAGCTTTCTACGCTATCCACACCAAGCGCCAACCCAAGACGTGAGGAGAGTTGCTCTACGAGCATGCTCTCTGCGCCGTGCTGCAAGAGCAGCAGCGCGCATTGGATACACAGCCTGGTTATTTCCCGTTGCTGTGGTATTTCACTGACCATATGAACATCCTGACTTATAAAATTATATAATTATAAAAAAAGAAAAGAGACTTGTTAACACAACGCAGCCAGATTACTACTTATACTGAAAAGTATAACATTTTATGAGCACATCATGTATCGTTACTGTGTTAAGCACGTCTATGTAACCTTTTTATATACCCCTAAATACTGCAGGTTGCAGGACAAAGGTTAATGCTTTTGAACAGCGCTTAGCTGGCCATATTATTAGTGGTGAGGCGTTAAATAACGAGATCAGCCACCACATCTATAAGTGTGGTAACGGGTATAGAAGAGGCCGTTGACGCTTGAAACCTCACTGTTTTCGCTACAATTAGTGACGCTAGGCATGCGTTCATCCGTTCCTGCCTTTTCCTGGAAATTAAACCAGGAGTAGAAGTAACGTTGTTATTCAGTGACAAATCCAAGCCGAGCGAAAATTTTTCAAAATTCTGCCAACATGACCTGATAATTACAAGCGAGTGCACAATTTAACCCAGTCTGGTTCCGACTGGGTTCTGCGCAGAGCACAACAGCAAGACGCTCTTTTTCAATGATGTTGCGCATTGATGCTTCCCACAATGCTGCAGATCCTTTCTCACGCAGCAAGCGTGTTCGCTTACGTACGGTATCGAGACTAGCGATGGCAAGGATGTTATTGCGTAGCGAGTGGTATTCTTCGTCGTCGACGTTAGTGCCCTGCCCACATTACTAAAATGTGGATAAGTGAGAGTGAAAATCTGGTGGGAACAGGAAGGAGCAGAATTGAAAACCACTCCTCCTTAATGCTGTTCTCTCTGCACCTATGGCACGACCATGGACTCACTGGTTCAGTCTTCCAGAACTAATAGCACTTACTTACTGTAAACATCTGCCAAGCAATAAAATGATTTTATTTACATAAATAAAATTAGGGTATCCGCTACAAAGCAATGTTAAAAGTTATTTTTAGTAATTTTTTGATACGAAGAACTAAATGGCTACAAGCAAAAATAGCCATAATAAAAAAAGCTAAAAAACGACACTACTAGCTTTACAATCAGAGAAAATCTTTTATAGATTAACTAAAGAGTTAAACTCTCAAATGAAAATAAGAGAAAGTACATCTCTCATATCAAAAAAACTGATTTTTTATCTTTTAACCAAATCGCTGCACGAACAGCGCTATTAGCGAAGGTTATTCGACTGGAAGTCTTATGACTAATCTTAATACGTTCGCTAACAGTAGCAAACATCGCGATGTGCTCGTGCTCACTGACAATATCGCCAGCACGTAAGCTGGCAAAACCGATGCTATTTAGCACTCGTTCGCCGGTGTGTCCTTCACGTATATAAATCGCACTGATTTTCAAGTCACGCCCTAACACTCGCGCAATCACTTCTCCCATCGCCAATGCCGTGCCTGATGGCGCATCTACTTTATAGCGGTGATGCGCTTCAAGAATTTGAAGTCCTATGGTAGTCTCTTACCCTGGCGGCTTTCTCCGGAAATTTTAGCATCACGTTGATATCTATGCCAAAGTTGTCGTAGAATACAATGCTAATCTCCTGTTCTGGGGCGCTGCTTACCGCTTTACCTACATCATCAAAGCCCGTCGTACCGATAATCATGCCCTTGCCATGCTTACGACAGTATGCTAGATACATTAATGTGCTTTCAGGGCGCGTGAACTCGATGAAGACATCAAAATCATCACGCACCGCATCCAGTGAATTTTGCAAGATCACGCCTAACGTTCCCTGTTCCTCAAGCTCTCCGGCATCAATATCAACCAGCGATGACCACTCTCGCTCCAATGCTGCACCGAGCTCTGCGCCCTAGATCTGCACAACAGCCGGAATCAGTTGACGCCCCAGTCGACCACTAGCTCTAACAATCGCTATACGTATTGAATCTTTCATCGTTATCTCTCTTTTTCACTTGTGCCGTAAAACGTTATTCAGGTTAGCGGGCTTCCGTACGTCATGTCAGTAAAAGCTGTTAGTCTGGAGGGATCTTGAGCACAAGGAAAGGCAAATATAACTAAATATAGAAAACAGGTAATTACACATAAAAATGCACAGTCTGTGCAGACTATGCATTAGAAAAAAGATAGAATTAAGATAGATACATACCTCACATCAGTATCAGCTAATTCGCTTCACTTCCACGAGTAGCTCTTTCGGTAACTCAAAGACAATATTCTCTTCAGGCCCATCCAGCTCAAGTGCCACTTTTCCACCGAGGGATTTTAGGCATTCAATCACCTCCTGCACCAGAAAATCCGGCGCAGAAGCGCCCGCCGTTATACCTACACATGCAGCATCGATGAGCCAGCGCTCCTGGATATCATTTGCTGAGTCGATAAGATAAACGGGTATGCCAGCTCGCTGCGATAGTTCTGCCAACCGGTTGGAGTTAGAAGAGTTTTTTGACCCTACCACCAGTACTACGTCTGCGCGTTCCGACAGATCACGCACGGCTACTTGACGAGAAGTAGTGGCATAGCAGATATCGTCTTTACGAGGTCCGATAATTTGTGGAAAACGTTCACGCAGTGCATCGATCACACACAAGGTATCATCCACCGATAGCGTCGTCTGCGTCATAAAGCAAAGATTACCCTCATTTTTAACCTGCAAATCCCATACATCCTCTGGAGACTCTACCAGGTATATGCCACCATCATCATTGCTGTACTGCCCCATAGTACCTTCCACTTCTGGATGACCTGCATGACCGATCAGGATAGCTTCTACCGCTTTACGGCTAGCGCGAGCTACCTCCTTATGTACCTTGGTCACCAATGGGCAGGTTGCATCAAAGATAGTCAGATCGCGATTTTTTGCCTCCGCCAGCACCTTCTTCGACACTCCATGTGCAGAAAAAATTAGGATCTCTCCATGAGGAACTTCGCCAATTTCTTCAATAAAAATAGCACCGCGTTCTCGCAAACCATTAACCACATAGTAATTGTGCACAACTTCGTGACGCACATAAATCGGCCTGTCATAAATTTTCAGAGCACGCTCGACAATGCTGATTGCGCGATCGACGCCCGCGCAGAAACCACGCGGATTAGCCAACAAGATTTTCACACTTAACCTCCTGCACAATAAGCAGATTAAACATACCCTAGGAGTTGCTGTTCCAGTGCCAGAGATAGACTCTCATTATCCCAATCATCCCCTCCAAACGAAACGACGTAGGTTTACCGCGTTCGCATTCTAGTGTCAGCATAAAATAAATGCAGCAATAGGGCCGTTGATATGCTGTACGTTGTCATGACTGCCTTTTTAGCTTCGCTTCAACATCATGAGGGGCTAAACCACCCCCCAGCACGACCAGACCAGCTTCGATGCAAATAGCTGCGTCTGCCAGGTTAAAGGTAGCGAAGTGCGAATTGCCGATATAAACATCGATGTAATCAACCACGAAGCCGTGCCACGTTCTATCGAACAGGTTTCCCAACGCGCCCCCGATAATAAGCGCGTAAGCAACATTGCTTAGCTTCTGATCGGCACGATTTCGGTACATCATTACCAGTAGAGCTACCACGATCATGATGGCTACACTGGAAAAGAACCAACGTTGCCAACTACCTTTATCTGCCAGGAAGCTAAACGCTGCGCCGTAGTTACGTGCATAGTGTAAGTTTAAAGAGGGAAAAAGCGCCAAAGTTTCACCTAGTTCAAAATTTGCTAGTACCCAATATTTAACGCTAAGATCCACAGTCAACACTACAAGCGCTAGCCACAGCCAGCGCAAACCGCTTGAACAGATCGATTTATTCATCAGACAAATTTTCGCTCTTCGCCATTACCGCCCACATTCATTGCACAGCGTCCGCATACCTCAGGGTGTGTAGTATCCATTCCGATATCGGACTCATAGTGCCAGCAACGCGGGCACTTGTGCCCATCTGCCTTCCTTAGGGCGATTTTTAGGCCGCAGAGTTCACTTACCTGCACATCAGCAGGTGCATCTTCATAGCGTTCAACCCGCGCCTTGGATGTCAATAACACAAAATGCAATTCTTTTTGCAGACAACCGAGCTTCTCAGTTAGCTCCGCATTAGCATACATCGTTACTTCCGCTTCCAGCGAACTACCAATACGCTTGTTGTTACGCGCCTGTTCAATCACCTTGTTCACTTCAGCACGCACTTTCAGCATGTCAGCCCAAAACACATCGTTCAGCTTTTCATCTTTCTCTAGACCGAACAGGCCTTCATACCACTCTTCGGTGAAAACATATTGAGGATGTTTGCCCGGCAAATAGCTCCAGACTTCACAGGCTGTAAAGGACATGATTGGAGCCATCCAGCGCACCATCGCTTCCGCAATATGGAACAGCGCGGTCTGGCAGCTAAGGCGTGCCACACTGTCATGTTTGGCTGTATACTGACGATCTTTGATGATCTCTAGATAGAACGAGCCCATTTCGATGGAGCAGAACTGCATCAGGCGTTGTACCACACGATGGAAATCGTAGCTTTCATATGCTTCAACGATCTCTTGCTGTACAGCTTGAGCGCATCCTACAGCCCAACGATCTAGAACCACCATCTCTTCTGGTTTCACGCTATGAAGTGCCCGATCAAACCCATTCAGGTTCGCTAGGAGGAAACGCGCAGTATTACGGATACGACGATAAGCATCAGCAGAGCGATTGAGAATCTCATTTGACATTGCAATCTCACCGGAATACTCGGTAGAACCGATCCACAAACGCAAAATATCCGCTCCTAGCTTGTGTATCACCTCTTGCGGCGAAATAATATTGCCGATCGATTTAGACATCTTGCGGCCTTGACTGTCCACGGTAAAACCGTGAGTCAGCACCTGACGATACGGTGCGTTACCATTAATCGCCATAGAAATCATAAGAGATGACATGAACCAGCCGCGATGCTGGTCAGAACCTTCTAAATACATATCCGCCGAATGACCTAAAAATTCAGGGCGTACATCTACTACAGAAGCATAGGTCGTTCCGGAATCGAACCACACATCGAGTGTATCCAACACTTTGATATAATTGGCAGCATCTGCACCCAGTACATCAACTGGATCTAGATCCCACCACGCCTGGATACCCTCTTGCTCAACGAGTTTAGCCACCGCTTCGATCAGGTCCGGAGTCCGCGGATGTAGCTCTTCTGTATCTTTATGCACAAACAGAGACATCGGCACACCCCAAGTACGTTGTCGTGAGATACACCAGTCTGTGCGGTTTTTGACCATTGCCTCGATGCGAGGCTTACCCGAAGCAGGGATCCACTGCACGCCTTTGATTTCAGACAGAGTCTTCTGACGAAGACCTTTTTGATCCATGCTAATGAACCACTGCGGTGTGGCACGGAAGATAATCGGCGACTTATGACGCCAGCAGCAAGGATAGCTATGCTGCAATTTTTCCATATGCAACAGCGCACCGCGCTTACGCAACATGTCAACGATGATGTCGTTAGCCTTGAAGATAAACTTGCCGTCCAGGCTTGGGTGGATACCCGGTAGATAGCAACCGTTTGGAGCTACCGGGTTGGCAATTTCAAGCTGGTATTTCTGGCTGATAAAATAGTCATCCGGGCCATGGCCACCCGCGGTATGCACTACCCCAGTACCGGAATCCGGCGTGACGTGATCGCCTAGGATTGCTGGTACATTAAAATCCAGAAACGGGTGATTGAACCGTAGAAATTCAAGACTCTTTCCTTTGCATTCACCCAGCACGATCCAGCTCGATACGCCCAGGCGTGTCATCACGCTTTCTAGCAGTTCCGCAGCTACAATCAGCACTTTGTCTTTAATCTGTAAAAATTGGTAAATAAAATCAGCATTCAGTGAAAGCGCGCGGTTTGCTGGCAGCGTCCAAGGAGTAGTAGTCCAGACAACGAGTGCAATGGGGCCAGCAACGGATACGAAATCGAATTTCTCCGTAATAGCTGCAGGATCGACGGCAGAAAAAGCAACGTCAATAGACGGAGAGGTTTTATCATAATACTCCACTTCAGCTTCCGCCAGCGCAGAGCCGCAATCAGTACACCAGCGCACCGGTTTAGCCCCTTTATGCAGATGCCCATTATCGATGATTTTGCCGAGGGAACGAATAATATTCGCCTCGGTGTTGAAATCCATGGTCAGGTATGGGTGATCCCAATCGCCCAGCACACCGAGACGAATAAAATCTTTCTTCTGCTCGGCAACCTGTGCTGCAGCATACTTGCGGCATGCATTGCGAAACTTCGCAGCGCTCACATTCTGGCATGGCTTGCCAATCAATTGCTCAACTTTCAGTTCGATAGGTAGGCCGTGGCAGTCCCATCCTGGCACATAGGGCGAATCATAGCCGGACAGCCCCTTAGCTTTGACAATAATATCTTTCAGAATCTTATTAACTGAGTGACCCATGTGAATGTTACCATTCGCATACGGTGGTCCATCATGCAAAATAAAAGTTTTCTTGCCCTTTTTCGCTTGACGAATAATCCCGTAAAGATCCTGTTCATACCAATCTTTCAGCATGTCAGGTTCACGTATGGCTAAATCTCCCCGCATCGGGAACCCCGTTTCCGGTAAATTTAGGGTAGTTTTGTAGTCAATCATTAGATTCTCAATTTAGTTTCTGTTATAATATAGAATACAAATAGCACGATGGTGCTACTAACTGAAAAACGTCCGGGCCGTCATCACATCCTCGGAGATTTGTTGCCTCAATGCCTTTAGCGACGAAAACCGCTGTTCCTTTCGTATTTTTTTACATAGAGCGACTTCTATATAACGTCCGTATAAATCCATTTCTACATCCAGAAGGTGCACTTCCAACTGCTGGCAGGTATCCCCCTCCTCTATCGTTGGGCAGGTACCAATATTGGTGACACCAGGAAAAGGTGTCAGCCCTAAACCATACACTTTGACAGCATAAACCCCACTAACGGGCGATACCTGGCGTTTCATTGGCAAATTAGCGGTAGGAAATCCTAACTTTCTGCCCAGCGCCTTACCATGCACTACACGTCCGGAAATACTGTAAGGGTGGCCTAATAATTCCTGCGCCAGCAGCAGATCATCATGCCGCAATGCGTTACGCACTGCGGTGCTGCTTACGCGCTTACCGTCATTACAGAATGTAGTTGTACTGATGACCTCAAAACCATGAGTCTTCCCAGACTTCTGTAATAATACAAAATCACCGCTGCGACTATCTCCAAAGCGAAAGTCATCCCCCACAACGAGAACCTTCACACCTAGTTTTTCTACAAGAAGATAGCGCACAAAGTCTTGCGCATTATGTGCAGCAAAAGCAGCGTCAAACTTAACGCACAATAGCTTGTCAACGCCTCCAGATGCTAGGTAGTTTACCTTATCCCGTAGCCGAGTAAGCCGGGCAGGTGCCTGATCGGCAGCGAATAACTCAAGTGGCTGTGGCTCAAAAATCATTACCATTACAGGCAAATTACGCGCCTGCCCCTCCTGTTTTAGTCGTTCAAGCAGCATTTGGTGTCCACAATGTACGCCGTCGAAATTGCCGATCGTTAGCACAGAACCATAATGGCGTGCCCGAAGATTGTGTATACCGCAGATTAGCTGCATGGCGACTCAGGAACACTTTAGTTAACGATATAGAAAGCTTTGGATTATACCGTGTATAGCGGTTTAGGTTAAAGTGCGATGCTCGCCTTTTGTTACGCAATAGCTCGCTATAATACCTATCGGTAATGTCATGAACCGCCCACAAGCTCTTGCCCTACGCTAGCAAAATTATTCTTTCTAAAAGAATTATCAACTAAACGTGAACCTCTATCGGGAAAAGCTGTATTCTAGAGAGCGAAGCTGGTAAAATCCTCTACTATCATAACGTAACAGTACAGAGCGTAAAAAGGGCTCTTATTTGTATCAATTCACTGATAAACAAAAGATTAAACGGGCACCATCCCCAATATTTAAATTATTTTCAATAAAATATATTAAGGAGATTAAACCTTGGCTAATATAAAATCAGCTAAGAAACGCACCGTTCAGTTTGAAAAACGTCGCAAGCATAACGCGAGCAGTCGTTCCATGATCCGTACTTTCATCAAGAAAGTATATGCCGCGATCGCTATTAGTGATAAAGAAGCTGCACAAAAAGCGTTTAAAGACATGCAACCGATTGTAGATCGGCAGACCAATAAAGGTCTAATCCATAAGAACAAGGGTGCACGTCATAAATCTAATTTATCTTCTCAAATCAGCATATTGCAGTAAAGGCTTGCAAAGTAAGCTCTCTCCTTCCGTCCTCGTTGAAACAAAAAAACCGGCTAAAGCCAGTTTTTTGTTTCTGTATATATAAACTATATCAACCCGCCCGCCACGAGGGCGACTTCATTATTATCTCATAATGACGATCTGTGCTGAAATCACACGCTACTTTATACTAGCGCGCATACCGTATCCTGAATTTATAAGGTTTTTATGGTAGTGCTAATCATAAAAATGTCACCGATAGTGTTAACAACCAAAGAGCAGAAAGCTCAAAAAAGGTACCACTGATAATTAAAAATCCCTCTTCATTAAATACCATGAAGGAGCTCAGCAATAGAGCATAACATACTAGGAATGCCGTAGAGGTGAGGGATAGACCGACCCGCAAGAATCGTTTATAAAACAGAAATAAAGGCACAGACTTTAAAATATGGACATAACGGCTAATAGCAGAACTAAAGACTTTATCAAGAAAATTAACAGCTCAAGCTTGAGAGCAGAACGAGATCACCTGATGTTGATAACGCGATCCGATGTTGAAAGCTAAACCAGAACATTTAATGAATATTCTCTAGTCCATGTTAAGAACAATTCGGTTTGTTGCTTATTGATGACCTATTGATGCCCTATAATAATACTATTAATGTAATTAAACGTGATATTCAAAAACATCAAACAGTACTTTGATAAATCTGGTAAATATCTTCAGGAGCTAAACAGCAGTTTTAGCACCTTATGTCGTCCTTTCTTCCACTAAAATCTCTTGTTAGGATACTATCCCTAACTTACTTTCACAGTAAGCACAAAATTTTGAGCACAAAAATCATTCCAGCAATCGCCTATAAAACTAGGTAAAGTTACCGGAACGTCTTTTTCTACCGAACGATCTTTATCCGATACCTCATCGGGTTAAATCATCAAAAAATTTCTTCACTCCATCAAAAAAGCTTTTAGACCGAGGGCTATTTCTCTCTCCAGAGAGCCCACTGAAACTCTTTTCCAATTCCTGTAATAGCTGTTTCTGGCGCTCATTAAGGTTAACCGGCGTTTCTACCACGACACGGCACAATAAGTCCCCGTTCGCACCACCACGTACAGATTTGACACCTTTGCCACGCATGCGGAACAATTTCCCGGTTTGCGTTTCCACAGGAACCTTCACTTTTACGCGACCATCTAGCGTTGGCACTTCAATCTCACCGCCTATTGCCGCCATCGCAAAGTTGATTGGAACTTCGCAATAAAGATTATCCTCTTCACGCTGGAAAATAGGATGCGGTTTTACCTGAACCTGAACGTACAGATCGCCCGCTGGTGCACCGAGCTCCCCGGCCTCACCTTCACCCGCTAATCGAATACGATCGCCTATATCGACGCCTGCTGGGATTTTCACAAACAGCGTTTTATTAGTTTCAATACGGCCATGACCGTAGCATTTATTGCAAGGATCTTTAATAATCTTTCCACTGCCATGACAGTGCGGACAACTCTGCTGAACGGTAAAGAACCCTTGGCGCATCTGCACCTGGCCATTACCATGGCAGGTTGGGCAGGCTACCGGAGAACTACCAGTTTTTGCGCCGCTACCATGACAGGATTCGCACTCTTCAAGAGTCGGAATGTAGATCTCTTTGGCGACGCCACGAACCGCTTCTTCTAGCGTCAATTCTATGTTATAGCGTAAATCGGCTCCACGGCTGGCACGATGCCGACGTCCACCGCCGAAAATATCGCCGAATACGTCGCCAAAGATATCGCCAAAATCTGTGCTGCTGAAATTGCCAGTACCGCTGAAACCGCCTGCGCTGCCGCCTTGTTCAAACGCAGCGTGGCCATATTGATCGTAAGTCGCACGTTTCTGCGTATCCGTCAGGATTTCATAGGCTTCTTTGATCTCTTTAAATTTTATTTCAGCACCTTTATCTCCTGGGTTACGGTCCGGGTGATACTTCATCGCCAGGCGCTTATAGGCCTTTTTGATCTCCCGCTCATCAGCACCTTTAGCAATGCCTAGCGCTTCGTAATAATCTTGCTTCGCCATGTTTTTTCTGCCCTCAACCTGCATGCACGGGCGCAGAGTTTCCTCGACGCCCGTGCCTGTTTTTCCAGCAACGACTTATTATCATTGCTGCGCCCGCCTAAGGGCGATTATTTTTTGTCTTTTACTTTTTCGAATTCAGCGTCAAGAACGTCATCTTCTTTTTTGCGTACAGCGCTAGCTTGTGATTCTTGTTGCGATGCCTCTAAGAGTTTGGCAGATACTGCGATTAACCTTTGGATCTTCGCTTCGATGTCCGCTTTATTTTCATCTTTTAGCGTACGTTCCAGGATCTTCAGGGCATCTTCAATCGCGGTTTTATCGCTATCGGCCAGCTTGTCGCCAGATTCTTGTAGTTGCTTACGGGTGCTATACACAAGGTGATCTCCCTGGTTTCGCGTCTGTACCAGCTCTTCGAATTTACGGTCAGATTCAGCATTCGCTTCTGCATCACGTACCATTTTCTGGATTTCATCTTCATTTAAGCCAGAAGAGGCCTTAATGGTGATTTTTTGCTCACGTCCAGTATTTTTATCTTTAGCAGAAACGTGCAGTATGCCATCTGCATCGATATCAAAGGTTACTTCGATCTGTGGTATACCGCGCGGTGCAGCCTGAATCCCATCCAGGTTAAACTGCCCCAGCGATTTGTTATCATGAGCGCGTTTACGTTCGCCCTGCAACACATGGATGGTTACTGCGGACTGGTTATCTTCTGCTGTAGAGAACACCTGACTATGTTTAGTCGGAATGGTCGTGTTCTTGGTAATTAACGGCGTCATTACACCGCCCATGGTTTCGATACCCAGCAATAGCGGAGTAACATCCAGCAGCAACACGTCTTTAACGTCACCGGCCAAAACACCTCCTTGCACCGCAGCACCAATTGCTACAGCTTCATCTGGGTTGACATCTTTGCGAGGTTCTTTGCCAAAGAAGTCAGCAACTTTTTTCTGTACCAACGGCATACGAGTTTGCCCACCCACCAGAATCACGTCCTGCACGTCAGAAACAGACAGACCGGCATCCTGCAATGCAACTTTCAGCGGCTCTAGTGAGCGTGTTACAAGTTCTTCTACCAGTGACTCTAATTTAGCGCGAGTCACTTTAATGTTTAAGTGCTTTGGCCCAGAGGCATTCGCCGTGATGTACGGCAGGTTAACGTCAGTTTGTTGCGCAGAGGAAAGCTCAATTTTTGCTTTTTCTGCTGCGTCTTTAAGACGCTGCATGGCTAGCGGATCGTTACGCAGGTCAACACCTTGTTCTTTTTTGAATTCATCAACCAGGTAGTTGATCAAACGGCTGTCGAAGTCTTCGCCACCCAAGTGGGTATCACCGTTAGTTGCCAATACTTCAAAGGTTTTTTCGCGGTCTACTTCATCGATTTCAATGATAGAAATATCAAACGTACCGCCGCCCAGGTCATAGACTGCAATGGTACGGTTGCCAACTTCTTTATCAAGACCGTATGCCAGTGCAGCTGCTGTCGGTTCGTTGATAATACGTTTTACTTCTAGACCAGCGATACGGCCTGCATCTTTCGTCGCTTGACGCTGTGCATCGTTAAAGTAAGCCGGTACAGTGATAACTGCCTCGGTGATAGGTTCACTGAGGTAATCTTCAGCCGTTTTCTTCATTTTTTTCAGCACTTCAGCAGAGATCTGCGGGGGTGCCATTTTTTGATCTTTTACTTCTAGCCAAGCGTCTCCGTTATCTGCAGCAACTATGTTGTACGGCATGATGTCGGTATCACGCTGCACTTCTTCATCTTTGAAGCGACGGCCAATCAGACGCTTAATAGCAAAAAGGGTATTTTTCGGGTTGGTGACTGCTTGACGTTTAGCAGGCTGGCCAGCTAAAATTTCACCGTCTTGCGTATAAGCAATAATAGAAGGCGTTGTGCGATCACCTTCGCTGTTTTCCAGTACTTTTACCTGCGCACCGTCCATAATCGCTACACAAGAGTTGGTTGTACCCAGGTCGATACCAATAATCTTACCCATCTAAACATCTCCACTAAAAGTCATATTCGGTGTGGTCGTTCGATCTACTATGCGGGCGAAAAGAGGGATTTTCAACTCAATAAGGTGCAATTTTTCAGTTTCCGCCCTTATGAGGTATTCTTTCATCCACACGTTGTTCTTAAATACTACGGGTAAATTCTCTCAGCTCGACATATTCTATTACAAGAAATCAAACCGTTTAGGTTAGAAATAAGAGGGAGGTGAGAATTTTTCTCATCAAGAGAGGGAGAGAAAAAATGCAAATGATCTCCTTATACAATCAAACTATTTTCCTACACCTTATTGTATCCGCGCTATTGGTCCGAAATTATGCCGAGCTGCAATAAAAATCTTTAGAAAAATTTCACCGTTGTATTGTTTTTCTATTATTAGTTTGCGTAGCACACACTGTGACATCGCTTTCGAGGTTACATGGCTTTCAGTGTGATTTAGGAATGGTCTATCAGAAAACGAGCAAAGACTGCTCGCCTGAAATTAGAAACTATCGACAGAGTTTAGGCGGGGTATAGAGCAAGCTAAATAACTCCACTGTTATATTCTGAGGATTTATGAAAACGAACTTGCTAGCTAATCCCGATCCATTGAAACTAATAGACTTCAGGCTGATCTAAAATTGTTTTTAGAACAATAGGCGAGCACGGATAGTTCAGTGCTATATTCGCCGCATCCGTACGCTGATGATTGCCGTCAACAAACTACGCGAGGGCTTTTTGCTCAGTACTTCACACAATATAGTGATAACGATACTATCGAGCCGCAATGTGTTGATTAGAAAAGAATCCAGCTTCCTCAGCGCGATCTTCTTATGCTATCCGTTTCCGGTATATTCAGGGTGATCACAGCGCTTATGTTCAGCAATGCGGACAGGTAACATACCTGCTGAGCATTGTTGCCTAACGGCAACTGGCCTCTTGATTTTGTAAAAGTAAAAACACAAGCTAATGAGACCTAGTTTTTCCGAGCGCTTCAAAGAAGCCCACAGCTTGTTTGTGCCACATGCAACGGTGCGCTTTTGCATTGGCGGTGGGAACGCGACGAGAAGATACAGCAGCATTTACAGATCACTAGCTTCACTGTGCTGCGGGTAAGGGAGCTTGGTGAACACTTAGATGCCGCGTTTAGTTGCTGAAGGTAATTCAATCTGAATGGTGTCGATGCAAAAATAATCTACTGTAACTTGTCACTTCCATCAACCGAGTCCAGGAAAGTAAACCAAAGAAATACGCGTTAAGAATAGTGACTTTCATCGGTTTTCCAACTAACTCTAGTGAACCTTCTTTCTACAAAAAGAAATTTAATTTTCTCTTTTTCCACTAATAGCTTTGCTATTTCAGACTATATGTTTAGCTTTCAGTTGCCATTGCACCAATTTTCCAAATAAGCCCGTACTAATATGACAAAAATCAAGCTAACAGAAAGACAATTCATTGCTTATTTAATACCGCCAGCGGCGTTATAGACTCTCTTTTAGTATAAAAAATAGGTATGCAGCGTTCTATTACCAGGCTAGATGCGTAGGGAACAAAAAAGAAAAAGTGATTTTAAATACCAAAAGTGAGTCTATAATAAGTGTTTTGTTTTAAACAAACATCATTCGTTAGCACCATCAGTACCAACGCCAGGCAGCACTCAGAGGAAAATTACTTCAGGGTTTTTACGCCATCTGTCGCACCCACTAATGCGACATCCGCACCACGGTTGGCAAACAGACCGACGGTCACTACGCCCGCAATCCCATTGATACGGTTTTCTACGGCAATGGCATCTGAGATATCAAGGTTGTGCACATCAAGTATCACATTGCTATTATCCGTTACTACACCCTGACGATAGACAGGCTTCCCGCCTAATTTCACCAACTCCCATGCTACATAAGCGCGGGCCATAGGGATTACTTCCACCGGCAAGGGGAATTTCCCAAGAATATCTACTTGCTTGGAAGCATCGACGATACAGATAAACTGACGTGCAATAGCGGCAATGATCTTCTCACAGGTCAACGCTGCGCCACCACCTTTAATCATTTGCAAATGCGGGTTGATCTCATCCGCCCCATCTACATAGAGATCCAGTTCATCAACCTCATTGGTGTTGAATACTGGAATACCTAAGCTTTTTAGCTTCCCGGTAGAAACCACTGAGCTGGATACTGCGCCTTTGATCTGATCTTTGATTGAACACAGCGCATCAAGGAAGTAGGCAGCCGTTGAACCCGTACCAACCCCAATAATGCTATCTGGGCGTACATAGGCCAACGCGGCCCAGCCAACCGCCTTTTTCAGTTCATCTTGTCTCATGATCTCTATCATGCCTAAAAATAAGAGTGAAGAAAAGAAAGGCGTATTCTAGAGCAAGAAAGCCACCAGAAACGACGCCAATCGCTCTGCGTTATCTGGTTATACTTAGCTATTGATCGCGGATTTAAACGCACTGCGCAAAAAATTAATCCGCCAGTTTCCAACGTATCCGCAGTTGGAAAGCTTGTTCTAACAAGCGTTAGAGAGTGGTTTCGTAATTAATGCCAGCAGAGAGCTTTCCTGCTTTTGCTATCGCTTGCGATCAGCTTAGGCAGTAGCCTGGTTGCCAGGCTACTGCCTAAGCTGATCAATTCTATGATTCATCTTAATCTGAAGCTAGAACATGAAACTTGTACCTAAGAACACCAGCACCGTGGTGAAGTGCTGGGAACAGTCACGGTATCCAGCCGAAACCGTTACCGAGTTGTCTGGTAGATAAACTCGGGGCTCTTGACTATCTGTGCTTCGCCTAATAGAATTTCGCTGCCCGCTACTTTCCGAATGGCCGTAAACTTTGTTGCAGTAGCTACTGTAGTTGCGTTTGATCACTTAGCCTGACATCAGAATTTCTGATTTCTCACCAGGTAGAGTACACTGCTCTCTCAAACCTGTTAGAAGCCGCCTTCGTGCAACGGGCACGACAAGAAACTACTTTCTGACTGTTTCGTGGTAAGCTGCGAAATATCGAAATCTATACCTGAGTAACAACCCCTGCAACTTTCTCTCAGAAAGACTAATTCCCACGCACGAAATGGACGCAATATAATATACCCGGCACAAAGTTTGATAGAGAACCTTGCAAGGAAAAAGGACAAGCCCACAGAACCGAGCACGGCAATCACCAATGCCGTTTGCACCCCAGCACGGATCAATACTACAAGCAGCGTAAAAGTAATATTCCTGTAACGCACCAGAAAAGGAAGAAAATCGGCAACGATATAATCGTATTAATTTTCTACGCTACCCGCAAGGCGGTTAGCAAAAAAATAATGATACATACCAACACGTTTCACAGGATATTGCAACAGCAGCGCTTCATTGTTGACAACCTTTTCCCCCTTTTATGACTTCAAATTACATCCAGTTCTTTCATTTACACTCTCTTATTTTTACTTTTCTCCCTTTAAAAGGGATCTTATAAAGGGAGCCTATTGTTTTAATTCATTGTTAGAAATGCACTTATTAAATGCATTTTACAGCACATCGATTGCGTTTAGTTCTTTAAACGCTTTTTCTAAACGTGTAACCATTGTTACCTGTCCAGCGCGCAGCCAAATGCGCGGATCGTAATATTTCTTATTCGGCTTTTCTACGCCTTCAGGGTTACCTAACTGCCCCTGCAGGTAGCCTTCATTCTTCTTGTAGTACGCCAATACACCTTCCCAGGTTGCCCACTGGGTATCGGTGTCGATATTCATTTTTACCACACCGTAGCTAACGGCTTCAGCAATTTCTTCTGCCGTAGAGCCGGAGCCACCGTGGAACACGAAGTCTAGGCTGTTGTGCGGAAGATTAAATTTTTGGGACATATATTTCTGCGAGTTGTACAAGATTTTCGACGTCAATTGCACGTTACCCGGTTTGTATACGCCATGCACGTTGCCAAACGATGCTGCGATGGTAAAGCGCGAGCTGATGGAGTGCAGCTTTTCATAGGCAAAAGCAACGTCTTCCGGCTGAGTGTAGAGCGAGGAGTTATCAAGATGGCTATTGTTCACGCCATCTTCTTCTCCGCCAGTGCAACCTAGTTCGATTTCCAGCGTCATGTTGATTTTTGCCATGCGCTTGAGGTAAGCGCTGCAAATCTCGATATTTTCTTCTAGAATCTCTTCAGAGAGGTCGATCATGTGAGAGGAGAACAGCGGGGTACGGGTTGCATTAAAGTGTTTTTCACCGGCGTCTAGCAGACCGTCTAACCAGGGCAGCAGTTTTTTAGCACAGTGGTCAGTATGCAGAATGACAGGAATGCCGTAGTGTTCAGCCATCAGGTGAACATGTTGTGCGCCAGAGATAGCACCAAGGATGGCGGCTTTCTGTCCGTTTGCTTTCAGCCCTTTACCTGCTGTAAACGCGGCCCCCCCGTTAGAGAACTGAACAATAACCGGTGCTCGAACTTTCTCTGCCGCTTCTAGCACCGCATTGACGGAGTCAGTCCCGACGCAGTTAACTGCGGGTAGAGCAAAACCATTTTCTTTTGCTACTGCGAAAACTTTCTGAACGTCATCGCCAGTGATGACACCAGGTTTTACGAAATCTAAAATTTTTGACATGTTACGTGTCCCGTTTCGTTGGCTGTTGAGAGTTGAGATAATTGACTACGGGCAGGACACGCAGCGTCCGAACCCACCCTTGCCCCTAGATAAGGGAGAAAGGGTTGCCTGGTAATGAGAACACCGGCAAAGCACCATTACTGCTTAGCACGATCTTCCAGCATGACGACCGCAGGTAGTTTTTTTCCTTCCACGAACTCCAAGAAAGCACCACCACCGGTAGAAATATAAGAAATCTTGTCGGAAATACCGAATAGGTCAATTGCTGCGAGCGTGTCGCCACCACCGGCGATAGAAAATGCGTCGCTGTCTGCAATCGCTTGAGCTATAATCTCGGTTCCCTTGCGGAAGTTCGGGAATTCGAATACGCCAACCGGGCCGTTCCACAGGATAGTCTTAGCATTTTTCAGAAAATAGGCCAGACGCTCAGCGGAGACATCACCTAAGTCTAGAATCTGTTCATTATCTTTGATGCCAGTAACAGGCTTCAAGGTTGCCTTTGCGGTTTCGCAGAATTCCGTTGCCACACGCACTTCACTCGGAACTAGAATATCGCAGATTTCCAGTAATTTTTTCGCTTCAAAGATTAGATCTGCTTCATAGAGAGATTTGCCCACGTTATGGCCTTGTGCAGCAACGAAAGTGTTTGCAATACCACCCCCCACGATTAATTGGTCTACAATCTTGGATAATGAGCCCAGCACTCTCAGTTTACTGGAAACTTTTGAACCACCGACGATAGCCACCATCGGACGCTCTGGGTTATTCATAGCTTTACTCAGAGCTTCTAGCTCGCCTGTCAGCAGCGGACCTGCACACGCTATATTGGCAAACTTTCCAACGCCGTGGGTAGAGGCCTGTGCACGATGCGCAGTACCAAAGGCATTCATGACGAATACATCGCACAACGACGCGTATTTCTTCGATAGTTTTTCGTCGTTTTTCTTCTCGCCTTTATTGAAACGAACGTTTTCTAGAACTACCAACTCACCTTCGGCAACATCCACGCCATCTAGATAATTCTTCTCCAGACGAACCGGAGCAGAAATTTTTTCTTTCAGGTAGTTAACTACCGGCAGCAGTGAGAATTCTTCGTTGTATTCCCCTTCGTGCGGCCGTCCCAGGTGAGAAGTCACCATAACACGCGCACCTTTTTTCAAGGCAATTTCAAGGGTCGGCAACGAAGCACGGATACGCGCATCAGCCGTCACTTTACCTTCTTTTATCGGTACGTTTAGATCCGCACGGATCAGTACACGTTTAACAGCTAGGTCCAGATCGGTCATCTTAATTAGAGACATGCTGAATCCTCTTATTGATTCTCTTATCGAATTGTGTAATCGAGACTTTAATTCATAAAAATTCAATTTAATAACTATAAACCACAGACTGCCATCTCTCGGGTAGTATCCAACATGCGATTGGCGAAACCCCATTCGTTATCGCACCAAACCAGCGTCTTTATCAAGTGCGATCCACTGACCCGCGTCTGCGTACCATCTACGATGGCGCTGTGCGGATCGTGATTAAAATCGGCTGAAACTAAAGGTAATTCTGTATAATCAACTATACCATGAAATACTCTATGCGCTGATTTTTGAAAAACTTCATTAATTTTATTAACATTAACTGCTTTCCTTACCATTACGCTTAAATCAATAGCGGTGACATTGATCGTGGGAACGCGCACCGAAATCGCTTCAAAACGGTCAATAAACTGAGGGAAAATACGAGTAATACCCGCTGCTAGTTTAGTATCAACTGGAATAATGGACTGGCTAGCTGCGCGGGTACGGCGTAAATCGCTATGGTAAGCATCGATCACAGGCTGATCATTCATTGAAGAGTGAATTGTGGTGACAGTGCCACTTTCGATGCTAAAGGATTCGTCCAGCAATTTAATAATGGGAATAATGCAGTTGGTAGTACAGGAGGCGTTAGATACAATGTGATGTTCTGGCCTCAACGTTTCATGGTTAACACCAAATACAATAGTGGTATCGATATCGTTAGCACCAGGATGAGAAAACAGCACCTTCTTGGCACCGGCTGTCAGATGCGCCTGGCCGTGCGCACGACTACCATAAAAGCCACTGCAATCTAACACTACATCAACACCAAGCTCTCGCCAAGGCAAGCTCTTAATTTCACGCTGATGTAACAGCAGAATGGCGTCATCGCCTACAAAGAGCTGGTCGCACTCCTGACGGATATCCCAGGCAAAACGCCCATGGCTGGTATCATACTTCAGCAGATGCGCCATGCCTTCCGCGCTCGCCAGTTCGTTGATCGCTACTACGCTAATATCTGCCCGGCGCCCTGATTCGTAAAGTGCCCGTAATACGCTGCGGCCAATACGACCAAAACCGTTTATCGCAATACGAATTATCATCGCATTCTCTGTATCAAGCTGAACACTCGAATGGGTAAGCTGTATAGAATAATCAGTACTAACACAGGAATATACCGCGTTACAAGATTACTATTAGGCAATGTTCTGCCTTAACGATCGATTTGTAGAATAAATTCGCCGCTATTCCGGATCAATCGCCATTGTTGCGCTAGCTGAAACGATTTATCTAGCCTAATATACATTTGCATCAAAAAATATCTCTAACAGAATCAGAGACCGCTTGCAGAACAATGATGAAGTTCAAAAATAGCTGTATCGGCATGGTAAAAAGTTGCGCAGGCGCTTAAGCAGTTGACATAGGCTTGCTCTCCTTCGCTTCATACAAACATCATATACTCTATAACCAACCCTACACCATGCGATAAATCTCAGACTTCAATAGATATAGCAAAACTCATCACGTTGTATTAAGAGATCAGCATCCTCTGTAAGCAGGATGCTGATCTCTTAATACAACGTGATGAGTTTTGCGGTTATACTGGCTTTATTCAGCATGGGTTTCTTCCTGAAGAAAGAGCTACAGAGACGCGTTTAACTGCAACATCTCTGTAATGTGAATACAGTGTTGACTATCATTCGGTAAAGAGACAATAGATGATTAATCCGTTGTGCCGTACTGATGCCCACTATTGTTCTAGCAAATTGGGAAGTACATCAACATCAACTAACGTCTATCAGACGCCGTTGATGTTGATTACGAAACCATTTCGCCAGACTGCTGAATGGCGGTTATGTGATACATCAATTCCTACGCTACTGGACAGCGACAGCTATGTTCAAAACTGCTACGGAAAAATTTATCGCGGCCTACGACACTACGACTCTATCGCAGCACTTCGTCTAACAAGACGACTTTATCAGCAGCCTGAGATTTATTTCAACAACGCGCTGGCTTTTTCTAACACGTTATCAACCGTAAAGCCAAATACCTCGAACAGTTTTTCCGCTGGAGCCGACTTACCAAAAGTCGTCATACCCACAATCGCGCCGTTCAAGCCAACATATTTGTACCAGTAGTCTGCGATTTCTGCTTCGATCGCTACGCGTGCGCTCACCGCTTTCGGGAGCACTGCTTCACGATAAGCTGCATCCTGCTTATCAAACGCATCGGTAGATGGCATGGATACCAATCGCACCTTGTAACCACACTGAGCGCTTAGCACGTCGTAAGCCGCAACACCCAACGCGACTTCAGAACCGGTCGCAATCAAGATAAGTTCTGGCTTACCGTCGCAGTCTTTCAACACGTAGGCACCTTTCGCTACGTCCGACAGTTGCTGCGCGGTACGGGTCTGCTGTGCCAGATTTTGGCGCGATAAGATCAGAGCTGTCGGGCCATCTTTACGCTCGATGGCATATTTCCATGCCACCGCAGTTTCTACCTGATCCGCTGGACGCCAGGTACTCATGTTTGGCGTTATGCGCAGGCTTGCCAGTTGCTCTACCGGTTGGTGCGTCGGGCCGTCTTCACCAAGACCGATAGAGTCATGGGTATAAATGTAAATGCTGCGGATTTTCATCAGAGCCGCCATACGAACTGCGTTACGCGCGTATTCCATAAACATCAGGAAGGTCGCAGTGTACGGTAAGAATCCACCGTACAGCGCTAGACCGTTGGCGATGGCCGTCATGCCGAACTCGCGCACCCCGTAATGGATGTAGTTACCCGCTGGATCTTGATCCAGAGAGACTGAGCCGGACCAGATGGTCAAGTTGCTCGGTGCTAGATCGGCTGAGCCGCCAAGGAATTCCGGCAGCAATTTTCCGTAGGCTTCTAGTGCGTTCTGCGAGGCTTTTCGGCTAGCAATTTTCGCTGGATTGGCCTGCAGATCTTCAATGAACTTCTGGGCATCATCCTGCCAGTTGGCCGGCAGATCGCCGACGGTACGGCGTTTGAATTCGGCAGCCAGTTCCGGATAGACCCTGGAATACGCAGCAAACATCTCGTTCCAGGCGCTCTCTTTTTTAGCCCCTGCAGACTTAGCATCCCAGGCGGCATAGATATCGGCCGGGATGTCAAACGGCTGGCATTTCCAGCCTAGCTGTTTACGTGAAGCAGCTACCTCAGCGTCGCCTAGCGGTGCCCCGTGCGAGTCATGGGTGCTAGCCTTGTTCGGTGAACCGAAACCAATCACGGTTTTGCACATCACCAGAGATGGTTTATCCGTCATAGCGCGCGCCTTTTCGATAGCCCGGGTAATGGCATCGGCGTTATGTCCGTCTACCCCACGCACCACGTGCCAGCCGTAAGCTTCGAAGCGTGCCGCGGTGTCATCCGTAAACCAGCCCTCAACGTGACCGTCAATAGAGATACCGTTATCATCATAGAATGCCACCAGCTTGCCTAGCTTTAGGGTACCGGCTAGAGAACACACCTCATGAGAAATGCCTTCCATCATGCAGCCATCACCCATGAACACGTAGGTAAAGTGGTCAACGATATCGTGACACGGTCGGTTGAACTGCGCAGCTAGCATGCGTTCACCAAGGGACATGCCGACCGCGTTGGCAATACCCTGCCCAAGCGGGCCAGTGGTGGTTTCCACTCCGTCTGTATAGCCATATTCCGGGTGTCCAGGTGTTTTCGAATGTAGTTGGCGAAAATTCTTCAGCTCGTCAATCGGCAGGTTGTAGCCGGTAAGGTGCAACAGGCTGTAGATGAGCATTGAGGCGTGACCGTTGGAGAGGACGAAACGATCTCGGTTAGACCAGTGGGGGTTAGCGGGGTTGTGATTAAGGTAATCGCGCCATAGGACTTCGGCAATATCTGCCATACCCATGGGTGTACCCGGGTGACCGGACTTGGCTTTTTGCACGCTATCCATGCTGAGTGCGCGGATAGCGTTGGCCAGTTCTTTACGAGAGGACATGCTTTACTCCAAATCGGATTGAACAGATGTCTTTCCAAGACATTTAATACTCAATTTTTATCCAGTAATGCCAAAGAAAGATGGCTATAAATGTACATAAAAACGCTTTTACGTTTTATTTTTTAACTAAAAAGATAAAAAAACAGCATAGATTTGAAAATTTTTAGCAAATGCAACTTTACGCTTATCAGCTTAGGTGAATTAAGCGTAAAAATTCATCGTTACCTATTTCTAAAAAGCTATTTTTTAATCATATTGTTAATATATATAGAATATGCTGTCTTTAGGTGATCTTTTTATTAGCGTACTAAAATACGCTATCGTGACTCCGTCGTCGCATCTGATCTGCGAAAAAAAGGCAATAATCCGTGCCTGCGAAAAAATCAGCAGCATACGACATTGGGTTACAGACTTAAAAATAATAGAAAAACAACTGATGAAAAAACAAAAAATATCTTGAGCACGCACGTATCAACCAGCCGGGAAGTCCTGCGTTAAGCTCATGGACATCGACACGCGACTTCTAGAAACAGCAGAAGTGAAAAACAAGAAAGGCTAACTCTTTATTTCGGATAAAGATAGATTCCAGCTCCACTGCTCTTTACAGAGCACTGTAATCGCTCACTGTTTATACTAATTCAATGTTCTAAAAAGAAAAACAGAAATACAAAATTTTGATAAAAGATTTTCAGAAATAAAAAACCGCTGGCAATCCGTTCGACAAGCGATCTAAAATTCGACATTGAATAGACATTCAGATGTTAATCCATCCATAGAGTGTTACTAACAACCCCCTACTACAGTATTTGCTTTTAAGGTATAAAAATGGCTAAAAAACTTGTTACGTCAGAATCTGTTTCTGAAGGACATCCGGATAAGATTGCAGATCAGATCTCTGATGCCGTTCTTGACGCCATTTTGGAACAAGATCCTAAGGCGCGCGTCGCCTGTGAGACTTACGTGAAAACCGGTATGGTCTTAGTGGGCGGCGAGATCACCACCAGCGCCTGGGTCGATATTGAAGAGATCACGCGCCGTACAGTCCGTGATATTGGCTACGTTAACTCCGAAATGGGCTTTGACGCTAACTCTTGCGCAGTATTAAGCGCCATTGGTAAACAATCCCCTGATATCAATCAGGGGATTGACCGCAGCGATCCGCTGAAGCAAGGCGCTGGAGACCAGGGGCTGATGTTCGGTTATGCTACCAATGAAACAGATGTTCTGATGCCAGCCCCCATCACCTATGCTCACCGTTTAGTACAGCGTCAGGCTGAAGTACGCAAAAACGGCACACTGCCGTGGCTGCGTCCAGATGCAAAAAGCCAGGTCACTTTTCAATATGATGATGGTAAGATCGTCGGTATTGAGACGGTAGTCCTGTCAACTCAACACGCAGAAGACATTGCGCAAAGCAATCTGCATAAAGCGGTTATGGAAGAGATTATCAAGCCAGCTCTGCCGTCTGAATGGCTTTCTGCCAGCACTAAATTCTTTATCAACCCGACAGGCCGTTTCGTTATCGGTGGCCCGATGGGTGATTGCGGGTTAACCGGCCGCAAGATTATTGTCGATACCTATGGCGGTGCAGCACGTCACGGTGGTGGTGCATTTTCTGGAAAAGACCCGTCCAAAGTTGACCGCTCTGCAGCCTACGGAGCGCGTTATGTGGCGAAGAACATTGTCGCTGCTGGTCTAGCCGATCGCTGTGAGATTCAGGTTTCCTACGCCATTGGAATAGCTGAACCAACATCGATCATGATCGATGCCTTTGGAACAGCAAAAATTTCGGCGGAGCGCCTCACTCAACTAGTGCACGAATTTTTCGATCTGCGTCCTCACGGGTTGATCCAGCTGCTCGATCTCTTACACCCAATTTACCAGGAAACTGCCGCTTACGGTCACTTTGGGCGTGAACACTTCCCGTGGGAAAAAACCGATAAGGCCGTACAGTTGCGCGCGGCAGCCGATCTGTAAATACTATAGAGTTTATATCTCTAGCAATTTCAATTGCATCCCTTTTTGCCTCGATCTATCCTCCAAGCCATAAATACGCCTCGAATTCCTATAGCGCTCTATCAAGCTGGCATGTACTGCCTGCGTGAGCGACTCTAATTAGCTATTCACGCATTGCTGCTATCTAGCACCTGAACCCCGGCGTTAGCTAGCGGCAATGCGGTGCAACAATAGGAACAGCGTGGTTGCAGCAATAAGATCCGTTTGAACCCTGTGCTATTGCTGGAAAAAACCTTCTTTCATAGAATACGTAGTGCCCTACGAACTGGCTCACCTGCTGGTTTATGCCCGGTTTGGGCGTGTCGCCCCTCCCCTCATGGCAAAGAATGGTGCTGGATGATGGAGCAAATTCTGAAAAACATATCCAGACGGGCACTCACCGTTTCGCTACTATATCCATACAAGGTAAAACCTATTCTTATCGTTGCACCTGTCAGTAACATAAATTGTGCGTATGCCGCGCTACTGCGACCAGCGCGGAGATGCCACTTATCGCTCTCTAAAGTGCGATAAGCCGCTGCATTATAACGCAGCGTTATAAACCTGAGACTTACCACTCACTCTGCGACACAAATATGCAGTATCCATTTGCACGATACTTTGCAATTCGCTATTCTGTACGTTATATACTAATGGTTCAACATGGAACATGTTTCGCAATTTTCTTGTTATTTCTACGGTAAGCAGCTCATTGTTATTGTTTTCGGTGTTTTCCGAAGCACGGACGATAAAGAATTTCAGTCAAGCAAAAGCTGTGGCTGCCCGTATTCATCAGCATGCACCAGTAGGCACCTTCTATTGCGGATGCCGTATTTCGTGGGAAGGAAAAAAAGGCACGCCCGATTTTTCTTCCTGCGGTTACACCATGCGCAAGAATAATACTGATCGTGCACAGCGTATTGAATGGGAACACGTGGTACCCGCCTGGCAGTTCGGCCATCAACGTCAATGCTGGCAAGCAGGTGGTAGAAAGAACTGTACCCATGATAAATCTTTTCGTGAAATGGAAACAGACCTGCATAATCTACAGCCTAGTATTCGGGAGATTAATAGCGATCGCGGTAACTTTATTTATGGTCAATGGAACGGGGGAGAAGGCCAGTACGGTCAATGTGCTATGAAAATTGATTTCAAAAACAAGCTAGCAGAACCGCCAGAACGGGCACGGGGCACCATTGCTAGGACCTATTTTTACATGCGCGATCGTTACAAGCTACAGCTTTCTAGCCAGCAAAGCCAGCTATTCACTGCGTGGGACACACTATACCCGGTGACCTCTTGGGAATGCACCCGAGACCAGTTTATTGCCGAGCAGCAGGGGAATCATAATCCTTATGTTCAGCAGGCTTGCTAGCGCAAACAATAGCACTACCTACTATTGATCTATGCGAATACCGCGTATTTTTCGTGATGCTAACCTAACGCAGGGTGACATCAAATTGAGCAAAGATGCAGCCCAGCATGTGGTCCCCATGCTACGCATGACTCCAGATGGAGTGATGCTGCTAGCGCGGATTTTATGCTTTCAGATTCAGATGCTGACCTCATCTTAGGTCCGGGCTTTACGTACTCTGTGAAACGACTGCACTTACTGCCTGCTAGGTGCAGTTCAACGATGTGGGGTAAAGAAGAAGAACCATGATCAAGCTCGGCATCGTAATGGATCCAATCGACTCCATTAATATCAAGAAAGACACTAGCTTTGCTAAGCTATTAGAAGCACAACGCCGTTGCTATAATCTCTATTACATGGAGATTAGTGACCTCTATCTTCATGCTGGTGAAGCTAGAGCTAGCACGCGTCGCCTTAGGGTACAGTACGATTATGATCGTTGGTACAATTTTTACGGGGAGCAGGATATCGCCCTGCATGAACTGGATGTAGTCTTAATGCGCAAGAATCCACCGATAGATGCCGAATTCATCTATGCCACCTATATACTAGAGCGGGCGGAAGAAAAAGGAACTCTAATCGTCAACAAGCCGCAAAGCCTGCGTGATTGTAATGAAAAACTGTTTACTGCTTGGTTCCCGCATCTGACACCAGACACACTGGTAACGTGCCGCGCTGATAAGTTGCATCAGTTCCACAAGAAGCATGGTGATGTGATCCTCAAACCGCTGGATAGCATGGGTGGGGCATCGATTTTCCGTTTGAAGCAAGATGACGCTAACGTATCAGTCATCATTGAAACAATGACTGAAAACGGCCAGCGCTACTGCATGGCACAGAACTACCTACCAGCTATCAAAGACGGAGATAAACGTATAGTGGTCGTGGATGGAAACCCAGTGACCTACTGCCTAGCCCGTATCCCGAAAAGCGGTGAGACACGAGGTAACCTAGCCGCCGGTGGACGTGGTGAAGCTCGTCTCTTAACAGAAAGAGACTGGGAAATCGCTAGCGCTGTGGCGCCAACGTTGAAACAGAAAGGGCTTATTTTTGTCGGCCTTGATCTTATTGGTGATCGACTGATAGAGATCAACGTAACCAGCCCTACCTGCGTACGAGAGATCGAAGCAGCGTTTTCTGATGTTTCCATCACCGGTATGTTGATGGATGCCATCGAACGCCGACTAACTGATCGATTGCGATAATAGATAGTAGCTCTGGATTACTCTTTGCTGGAAAATATTTAGCTCACTGCACCAGCAGAAGTTGATAGTATGTTTCATACGCCTATTGCAGAACGTAGGCGAATAGCCGCTAAGAGAAATCTAGATCGATATCTACAAGATCATAGTCAATGAGAGGTATGCCTAATGGGGAACAGAACCCTTATTGCGTTTGATTTTGGAACCAAAAGTATTGGTGTTGCCATTGGTCAAGAGGTCACAGGCACTGGGCAACCGCTTACAGCATTTAAAGCGAAGGACGGACTTCCTGATTGGAACAAAGTAGAAAAAATACTCGACGAGTGGAAGCCTGATTTAATGGTAGTGGGATTGCCGCTGAATATGGACGGCACCGAGCAGCCGCTGACTGTAAGAGCTCGAAAGTTTGCTAACCGTCTGCGTGGCCGTTTCGGAAAATTAGTCGAGCTACAGGATGAACGACTGAGCACCGTAGAAGCACGGGCAGCTCTGTTTAATCAGAGTGGATTTTATGCGCTAGATAAAACCAAGGTAGATGCCACCTCAGCTGTCATTCTTCTAGAAAGCTGGTTTAGTCGTCACACGCCGGAGCAGTAAAGTATACTCTGTATCTCTCAACGTATTCAGCATTCTAGTCTAGAACCTAAGAAGGAAAAGCAGTTTCAATGTTTACCGATGATATTTCTGCATGCAGTGTGCAGGCTAATAAAGCCGCACCTAGTCTAAATTCATTAGAATATATAAAGACCTTTAGAAAACGATAGAAAAATAGGCATTTTCATATTATAAGGATCTAGTACACTAGTATTTGCGGTCTGGAACTGCTCGCTAGCATACTGTGTACTATGGGAGTACCCCCTATACGTTGCCTTAAAACTATGCTAGAGAAGCTAGTTAGCCACACTAGTTAGTGGTTACATGAGGCGATGTTGCGTGATTTCTTGGTGATAGTTGTTGCGGAGAACCTACAAAAAAGCACCACCGCAAGTGTATGCTGATCTAGATTCTGAACATTACTTTTATGGTGGTTAGAAGCCATAAGACTATAACTTCATATTTTTTTGATAAACGTTTAAATTTTGTTCACTACGCACCGAGTGCGCTGATCCTGAATAACCTTGAATTCGATCATGTAGATGTTTTTAACAAGCTGAAAGCCATTGAGAAATAGTTCCAGAATCTGGCAAGTTCTAGGTATAAGTAAAATCATTTTCTTGACAACGACATACACCTAAAAAATAGGATTAGTATGTGTTTCTAGAACTAGTGTGGTGATACCGGTGTTATGCATAACGCACTGATGCCCCCATCTCGGCAGCTCGCTATGTGACCAAGAGAGTGCCTTCTGAAGTAGACGATCCTATTATGGTGATGAGTAAAGGAAGTTTGGGAGGGATTTTCATAATCCCTTTTAGCTATTTTTGTCTCAGAAAGTACTATGCTATGAAAAAAGAACTAAAAATTAGTGCTTAATACAATGTAATCATCAAAGATCAAAAGGATCGCGTAGAATTATAGTTTCGCTGCGGTCAGGGCCGGTAGAAATTATATCGACAGAGACGCCGGTAACTTCTTCCACGCGCTTAATGTAGTTTAGCGCAGTCTGCGGCAATTTGCTGTGATCTTGCACCCCGAATGTACTTTCCGTCCACCCAGGTAGGGTTTCATAGATAGGTTCAATGCCTTCCCAACCTGTAGCCGATAGCGGTGTTACATCCACTTCGTCACCGTTCGGCATACGGTAACCTACACAGATCTTCACTTCTTTGAGACCATCTAGTACGTCTAGTTTAGTCATGCAGAACCCTGATAAGGAATTGATCTGTACTGCACGACGCACTGCAACCATATCTAGCCAACCGGTACGGCGACGACGACCCGTCGTTACGCCAAACTCATTACCTTTCTGCGAAAGAGACTCACCTATATCATCAAACAGTTCTGTGGGAAACGGACCTGCACCAACACGGGTAGAGTAGGCTTTGACGATACCTAGGACATAGTCTACATAACACGGACCAAGGCCTGAACCCGTAGCAACACTACCTGCAGTGGTATTAGAGGACGTTACATACGGATAGGTACCGTGATCGATGTCTAGTAGCGCGCCTTGCGCACCTTCAAACATAACTAGATCGCCACGCTGATGCGCCTTGAACAACAGATCGGAGACATCTACCTCCATTGCAGTCAGAATGTCAGCAATGGCCAGCACTTCATCTAGCACTTTCTGGTAGTCCACAGCTTCCACTGTATAATAATTAACCAGTTGGAAGTTGTGGTACTCTACGATTTCTTTCAGTTTGACAGCAAACATATGCTTGTCAAAGAGATCTCCTAAACGGAGGCCACGGCGTGCCACTTTATCTTCATATGCAGGACCAATACCGAGACCGGTAGTACCGATAGCGTTCTCGCCACGCGCTTTTTCGCGCACCCTATCTAACGCTACGTGATAAGGAAGAATCAAAGGACAAGCTTCAGAAAGTAGCAGACGCTCACGTACCGGAATACCGCGCGCTTCCAATGCGGTCATCTCTTTCTTCAGCGCATCAGGAGACAGCACGACACCGTTACCGATGATGCTAACAACGTTTTCATGCAGGATCCCAGAGGGAATCAAGTGAAGGACGGTTTTCTTACCGTTGATAACTAGTGTGTGACCAGCATTGTGACCACCCTGGTAGCGCACAACATACTTAACGCGCTCAGTTAGCAGGTCAACGACCTTACCTTTACCTTCGTCACCCCATTGGGTGCCCAGTATAACTACGTTCTTACCCATTTCAAGAATGACCAGGTTGCTTAAAAATGTATTTTATCACCCTACTTGGATGCTTTCAGTACTTTTAGCATCCCTTTGCGCGCATTTTTGATGGAATTTAGCTTCCAGCGCGATGCTGCAACATGTAATAGATCACAACTCCGGCAACGACTAATCCACCGCCAAAACGACGCAAAAGCGTATCGGGCTGTTGCGCTATCGCCAGAATCATGCGACGCCAGATCCGTGGAAATATCAGTGGCCCAAGCCCCTCAACAATTAAGACCAGGCCCAGCGCTAGCCAAATAGTGATACTCATAGCTACTCTGCTAGATAATTTTGCTATTAAAAATGGCCGTAAAATTATACGGGTTTATATAGTATACAAATGTTAATAAACGATTAGTGAGAAAGAGACGTCGCTGGTGAACGCATATAATGGAAGAAATCGCTATCCGTGCTAAGCACCATCACATCCTGATTATCGTTGAAGCTGGATTCATACGCACGCAGGCTACGAATAAAGGCATAGAAGTGCGGATCTTCACTAAATGCGTTAGCAAAAAGTTTTGCTGCTTCTGCATCTCCTTCACCGCGCATGATCAGCGCTTCACGTTCAGCTTCTGCCAAAGTGCGAGTTACAAGATAATCTGCAGCTGCTTTCAATTTCTCAGCCTGTTCCTGACCTTGAGAACGGTGACGACGGGCAACCGCTTCACGTTCTGCACGCATACGAGCAAAGATTGCATCCGAAACTTCCGTTGGAAGGTTAATCTGCTTAATACGGACATCGATCACTTCAATGCCCAGAGCCGCCATACTGTTCTGGTTGACATGGAGATGGGGTTGCGAACCTTTGGTCTCTTGCTCCACACGTGCAGCAGCAGATGCAATCGCGCTATCCGCTTCAGTGGTTTCACCCGTGCCAGTATTCAACGCTTCACGTACATCGTACATCAGTCGACCACGGGAATCAGTCACAATGCCAATCACGTCTAAACGGCCAATTTCAGAACGCAGACGGTCACTAAACTTACGTTTAAGCAGTACTTCCGCCTGAGAAATGTCCCCACCGCCTGTTGCCAGATAGTAGCGGCTAAAATCACTGATACGCCATTTTATGTAAGAATCCACGATTAGATCTTTCTGCTCAGAGGTAATGAAGCGATCAGCCTGATTTTCCATGGTTTGGATGCGCGCATCTAACGTTTTTACGGTATTAATAAACGGCACTTTGAACTGCAAGCCTGGCGAGTAGATAACAGGCTTGTGCTCGCCATCGCGCAATACTTTACCAAAACGCATCACGATCCCACGTTGGCCTTCCTTCACCACAAACTCTGAGGCATAGAGCACCATCAGCACTAGGGCGAGGATAAAAACGATAGACTTATGCATTATTCTCTCCCAACAGAACGCTGCGCATTTGCGCGACGCTGATCCATGACGGTCCCAGTGCTAGTGCGGGTTTGTCCGGTAGTAGCACCGCTATTATTCGGTGCAGAGGGCAGATGCATCGAACCAGCCGTAGTTTTGCTCTTTGCATTACCTCTGGTATCAGCCGCCTGACTACTAATCAGTTGCTCTAACGGCAGTACCATTAGGCTATTTCCTTTATCATTAACTAATACTTTACGGGCATGACCTAGTACGCGTTCCATACTTTCAATATAGAGACGCTCACGCGTGATTTCTGGCGCAACTTTATACTCAGGCAGGATTTTAGCAAAACGAGCCACTTCACCTTGGGCTTCAAGCGTAATACGAGCGCGATAAGCACGAGCCTCTTCCAGCACCCGTTGAGCCTGACCATTCGCACGCGGCTGCACTTCGTTAGTGTAGGCTTCCGCTTCACGAATGTATTGCTGTTCGTTTTCACGTGCCGCAATTGCATCATCAAATGCTGCCTTCACTTCCTCCGGCGGACGTGCTGCCTGGAAGTTAACATCTAATAGGGTTAACCCCATTTCGTACGGACGAATGGTTTCTTCCAATACGCGTTGCGTATCAGTACGTACAATGGAACGTCCTTCAGTAAGGATTTTGTCCATGGTGTATTTACCAATAACACCACGAAGGGCACTATCTGTAGCCTGGCGTAGACTGTCATCAGCGTTTGTGACGCTAAACAGGTAACGTTCTGGCTCCGTCACGCGATACTGCACGTTCATCTCTACGCGTACCACGTTTTCATCTGAAGTTAGCATCACGCCTGATGTGGCTAATTCGCGCACAGATTCCACGTTTACCGCACGGACAGTGTCGATAAATGTTGGCTTCCAGTTCAGACCCGGACCAACCAGGTAACTAAACTTTCCAAAGCGTGTCACTACCCCACGTTCTGCTTCTCGGATAGTATAAAAGCCGCTTGCAGCCCACATGACCGCTGTTGCCACAGCGACAATACCGAATACCCTGCCACCCAAACCTCTGCCAACGGTACCACCAGCATTACCTGAATTTTTATTTCCGCCTAGTTCGCCTAGCTTTTTGCTCAGCTTGCGGAAGCTATCATACAGATAGGGAGGACCTTGATCCCGGCTGTCTTTATTATTATTTCCGATAGAGTTGCCGCCTTGATTATTTCCTCTCCCCCACGGGTCGCGGTCCTGTTCGTTATTACCGGGCTGATTCCACGACATGTTTTAGCTCCATTTATGATTGTTGTTCTTCAGGTTTAATATTGCTGAGGTTCACCCGGCCTGCGCAGGTCAATCCATCCCCCCTACTTTCTGGGGGTTTTAAGGTGCGTCTATCTCTCTCTTCTTACCAATCGCGTGTCGAGGTAAGGCGCCGCAACTGCGCCAGTTTAACCTGCAATTTCTCTTCATGGATCCGTGCACACCAGGAAAAATATCTAAAATACAATCCTGTTCTGTTAAGAACAGACATAGCATTCGCACAAACGTTCAATCTGAGCCATACGGACGTAAGCTGGCTTACAAGCTTCATAAGAGTTAAACAAATATCAGTCCTCTCATAAAAATGAAAAACGCCTTGGTAAACGCAATACACGTTATTCTGCGTCACCCCTATCCTCCTGCGCTGACGACGAGCAGTTATGGTAATTGCTGGTACCCGGGTTATTGCTGTGATGAGATACCGTACGAGACGGAACCACGGTGGAGATAGCATGCTTATACACCATCTGGCTAACCGTGTTTTTCAACAAAATAACAAACTGATCAAAAGATTCGATCTGGCCCTGCAACTTGATACCATTCACCAAATAAATAGAAACAGGAACACGTTCGCGACGCAGTGCGTTTAAGAACGGATCTTGCAAAGATTGCCCCTTAGCCATTCTATATTTTCCTTATTCGTCTGTTGGTTATAAAAAACCTTAAAGATCTAAAATTATGATATAAAATTATGCGCTGATACTTGCCAATTGTACACAATTGGCTACCCTATGCACTAACTATGCGCGAGTTATAAACAGATGCATCAGAGTACTTGTAGCACCGCTATCATACGTTCAAACGCACCTTTCGGTTTTTCACTGTTCAACCAATGAACGTTGTCCCAACGACGAAGCCAGTTCATCTGGCGTTTTGCCAGTTGACGAGTCGCGCAAATGCCTCGGTACACAATCTCATCGTAATCAATATCGCCAGATAAATATGACCACATCTCACGATAACCAACACAACGCATAGACGGCAAATTCTTATGTAAATCGCCACGGGCAAAGAGAGAACGAACTTCCATCTCAAATCCTGCTGCTAGCATTTGTTGAAAACGCAGCGCAATGCGCTCATATAGCCACTCTCGTGTTGCCGGTGCGATCGCAAACTGATGCACACGGTAAGGCAATGCCTCACCCTCTTTTTTTGTCAGTTCAGTGAACGTGTTACCTGAAAGAAAAAAAATTTCTAGTGCCCGGCATACTCTCTGAGGATCATTTGGATGAATCCGAGCCCCAGCAACGGGATCAATCTTACATAATTGTCGGTGAAGCGCGTTCCATCCATGCTCACCTGCCTTCGATTCTATACGCTGGCGCATTGCCCTGTCGGCTGATGGCAGCGGAGACAGCCCCTCCAATAGGGCTTTAAAATACAGCATTGTTCCCCCAACTAGTAGAGGAATACGCCCGGAAGCGGTAATCTCTGCCATCTCCCTTAGCGCATCGCGGCGAAAATCTGCTGCAGAATAGGCCTGCGCTGGATCGAGAATATCAATCAAACGGTGGGGTGCTTGAGTTAACTCCTCAGCGCTAGGTTTGGCGCTGCCAATATCCATTCTTTTATAGATAAGGGCGGAGTCGACACTAATCAACTCGACGGGCAATGATTGTCGCAACGCCAGCGCCAGCGCCGTTTTTCCTGACGCTGTCGGCCCCATGAGAAAAATTGCAGGAGGGTAGGCAGCTTTCGAAAATTCATTCATTCTTTTAAAGCCTTAATGGCATCTTCTACGCTAACTCGTTGCAACAGAGATGCAGGCGGATTTTTCGCTAGTTCTGGGCAAAGACGCCCTATTTCTGTTAATAGTCGTATTGCCTGCGCCTGATTTCAATGGTCATGATCACTGTGCAGTTTCTCCGATAGCCAAGTTGCCATGTGCTCAGGAGCGCAATTTTCTTGCAGAAGAAGATAGCCTAACAGTTCAGAGATCAAGTTTTGTAAATTTTGTTGGCGCAATAATGGTAAAGGTACAGCGCGCAATAGCGATAGCGGAGATTCCAGCGCAATATCAATACCGAATTGCATCAATAACGCCTTGTGATGCAAGAGAGCTTCACGCTCATATTTTGCCATCATCAACCGTTGTGGAATCAGCAACGGTTGTGGAAGCAACACTTGTTCCGACGGCAACAAGTGCGCGCGTTTAAGGTGGCGTTCGGCATGTATTAGGGACACCATAGCCAACCCGCTCTGATACGCTACCAGAGCGAAACTAGGCGGGAATACGGTTAATAAACGGCCAAACCCTTGATCTATACTGATAGGATCCAGATCTGGCGCTAAAGAAGGCGCTGTGTTGTCTTTACATTCTTGAATAGCCTCCGTTGCTATCGAGGGTTTCAATAATGTCTGATAAAGCTTACCCTGTTTTTTCTGGTAAGCTGCGCCTGAACTGAGTTTTTTCCATCGATCATGGGTGGGGGATTCGAAAAGCTGATACGTTACAGTCGCCTCCTTCAGTTGCGGTGAAGGAATCTCTTCCTTTTGTGGCGACGCATGCTCCAGTAGGCTTGTAGGCGGCTGAGCAAATTGGTTTTTTTCTGCCGTAGTGCGCTTTTCTGGCTGCCATAATGCAGTATTAGTAGCATCTGGCATCACAACCGACAACGGCAACTTATTAGTTGCCTTCTGCAATACGCTCACTACGACCTGGTAGATAAAATCGTGCACTAAACGAGACTGATGGAAACGTACTTCGTGCTTAGCGGGATGCACGTTTACGTCAAGCTGATACGGATCCACTTCAAAAAATAACAGATAGGCCGGCTTCTGCTCACCGATGAGGCTTTCTTGATAAGCCTGACGGATAGCATGATTAATCAGCCGATCTCGTATAATTCTTTTATTAATAGATAAATATTGCATGTCAGTCAACTGTTTTGCACCCTCTGGATTGACGATCCATCCGTGAATAGCCAAAGCACCGTGCTGCCAGGACATACGTAATGCATGCTGTAAAAATAGTGGACCGCAAATACTGCGGACACGGCGATCATGTTGGGAGGCTTCCGACGCGATACGATATTGGCGGATCCTTTTACTGTTATGGTTTAGGGTGATAGCTACATCGAAGCGAGCTAGCGCGATGCGCCGAACCACTTCATCAATATGAGCAAATTCTGTTTTTTCTGTACGCAAAAATTTACGACGTGCTGGGGTGTTGTAGAACAGATCGAGCACTTCTAGTGTAGTCCCTACGGGATGGGCAGCCGGTTTTACCGTTACTGCCATGTCTCTTCCCTCAGTATAGACCTTCCACGCCTCGTTCTGCTCCACACTTCGGGAAGTCAGCGTCAAGCGCGAGACAGAACTAATACTCGCCAGCGCCTCGCCGCGAAAGCCTAGGCTAGTAATCGCTTCAAGATCGTCCAACGTAGCAATTTTACTGGTTGAATGACGTGCCAACGCTAGCGCTAGATCATCTTTTCTAATTCCTTCACCATTGTCGCGAATTCGAATACGTTTTGCCCCACCGCGATCGATATCAATATCAATTTGGGTTGCTCCAGCATCAAGACTGTTCTCCAGCAGCTCCTTCACCACAGAAGCTGGGCGTTCCACGACTTCTCCGGCGGAAATTTGGTTAGCTAGTTGGGGAGGCAAAATCTGAATGGGCATACGAGTTCCTCTGTTATTTACGCGTTTTCATTGCGAATGAAAAACACTCTGACAAGATAATCAGAGTGTTTTTCCGAGTTGTACCGTGCTAGACTTCATGTTATTAGCACTCTGGATTTACTGCATGCTTCTATCCTAACGCATCGCAATGGCACTTAGGGCTTCTTTTACCACTTTATGCCCTATACTCGGAATGTGAGGTTGCGCTTGCCGCCGTAGCCAACGTACGAGTGCCCGCAGGAATACGTAATTTCTACTCCACACAGAGACCATTTTTCGGATTATTCTCACTGTATGAGGTAGCCCTACTGATACCGTAACGCGCCGCAATACCTATACGTGAAAGTAATTTTCACTGCGCTCCATATAATGTCTTGCCGATACGATGCTCGATAAGTATGTTACCGGCTGTACGACCGGTCTCTTCACGTTTTTATTACAAAGACCAGATAACCCCAAGTCCCTGCTCACTACTGTTCCCGACCAATAACTGCAATAACCGGTTTACTGGTACTAACGCAGGCGTTGATGCTCACGATGTTGAAGCCCTGGCTAGCTTTCTGTGCAGAAACGAGCGTTTTCGCTGGCTGGTCTGCGGTCTGCGAATGCGCTTGATAATGTTTCTTTTCCGATTAACGCTAGCTAGCAGCTACCGCTTTAATTATAGCGGTCTATCGGATATCGATTACCATCCGGTTTAGATTATTGAGCGGAAAAAGGCATAGGTAGGATTTTTACTGAGCTTCAGGCTAACAGTAGCCCCATCCATACTGGACTGTAGCAATCAGAGCTATATTACCAGAGCGAGTCCACGTTTTATCATGGCTTTTTACTCTCCGTTTGAGAAAATATCTTCGCTAAAACATACTCACCCAGCGCAGATAAAGCAATCAGCTGTGCATATCGTCCCTGCGCTTCGTAGCTCAGGTGCACCTCGAGATCTGCATTGGGAAGAATCCCCTTTCCCTTCTGCGGCCATTCAATCAGGTAGATGGCATCCTGCGTTACGTAGTCTCGGATCCCCATAAATTCTAGCTCTTCGGGATCGGCTAGCCGGTAGAGATCGAAATGATAAACCGCTAGTGGTGACAACGCGTAAGTCTCCACTAGCGTATAGGTGGGGCTTTTTACCTTGCCCTCATAACCACGCGCCTTAAGGAAACCACGACTGAACGTAGTTTTGCCTGATCCCAGATCTCCAAAAAGATAAATCCTACACGCGCTCTCGCAGTCGTACGCCAAAGATGCGCCTAATGCGATGGTTGCAACCTCATCTGGCAGCAGAAAATCTACTTTTTTCATTCTATCCTTATCTACGGATATCTACTGAGGATCAACATAGCGAACAATACTGGTAACAAATCGCTTACTAGCCTCCCTCGCGTGCTACACTGCTCAGGCAGTGCATCGGACCGTGAACCATACACCTAGCGCAATCTGCCTGAGCGGGTGATAATTTCTGCAAAAGTAACGCGCTAATAATACCGGACAGCACGTCACTAATGCTCCAGATTGCCATGCTAAGATTACCAATATCAGCTAAAGACAACACATCAGCCTTATCAGCGATAACAGTTTCTACATTTTTCAATACCAGAGTATACCACCTAAGATAAGCGATCACTCTCAATCTCAATCTCCTCTATCCGGCAACTTAACAAGCGATCTGGACTTACCTCAGATGCGAGAGTTTACGTTTAAACGGGCTCATGTCAGCAGATTTCATGGGGTAAACGGCATATGTATAAGCTGCAAGGTACCTTCCCTGAAGAATTTCGTCCGCTTAATGAGCAATGGTTAACAGTGGTGGAGAGTAAAAGATTTAGAAATTACGCTTGTAACTATACTGGGTAGCTAAATAAAAGGTGATGGGTGTTTAGGAAAACTAAATAACAAGAGATAAGTGGTTATTTCCTGCTGGCTTGTACATTCAACGCCAGCAAGCAGTCTTAATATTCGCGTGAAAAATCGACCTCTCCGCGCAAAGAATCGCCTTGAGAGTAGCGTTGCAGATTATCCAGAAATAGATCAGCCATCAATGCAGGCACCATTAGCCCCGCAATATGTGGCGTCAGGGTCAAATTAGGAGTTAGCCAGAAAGGGTGTTCTGCTGGAAGCGGCTCTTGGCGAAAAACATCCAATACCGCACGCGCTAGTTTCCCCGCTTTCAGCGCTGCTATAAGATCTTTATCTATAACGGATGTACCGCGCCCTACGTTGATAAAGACGACAGAAAGCTTCATGCGTGCAAATAGCTCTGTACTATATAGATTCTGGGTTTTGTCCGTATCCGGCAGCAAGCTTATCACATAATCAGCTTGCGCTACTTCCTGCGCTAGGGCGTCAATACCCGCCACGTGCTCAAAGCCAGGCAGCGCACGGGGCGTATTGACTATCCCATGTAACGTCACTCCAAACACACTCAGTATGGCAGCCACCTCAGTACCAATATCACCAGCGCCTACGATCAATAAAGTCTTACCCGACAAAAAACCAGACAACTTGTCATCCCACACTTGCTGTTGCTGTTGTGACTGCAACGCGAACAGGCGCTGCTCATGCGCCAATAGGTGCGCTAGTATATATTGTGCAATTGGCTGACCAAATACACCTACAGCACGGCTCAAACGATAACCCTGCGGGAGATGCTCTGCAAGCAATGGCTTGAAGCCAGCCCAGGTAGATTGCAGCCATGCTGGACGATAGCCAGCAGTCAGCAACGAAACAGCCCGATCCGGCTCACCAAGCCAAATATCACAGCGTGCGATGGCGTCTTCGCCATCATCAGGAAAGTAATAGTCTAAACCCGACGCTTTCGTGCTCAACAACGCTCGCAGCTCCTCAGCCCGAGATTCTAGTAAAAGAATCGCCACCACTTCCCCCTCGCATCATCGACAATAGTCGTAAACAAGCAGTAGTAAAAAACCTCTACAAATCTACCCATATAGCAAGAAGTCCTATAGAAGCCTTTTCAGCATACATACAGGCTCGTTTTCTGATAGACAGCACTCTTGTTCTGATTTATCAATCTGGTTAATCATGTCCATAAATATAGTGGTGATATTGTGATCCTCTTTACTAATCGCGCTCTGCGTAGCAAACATAGACGAAATGTTTCTGACAGAAGGCTAGTTTCATGCAGAGAAAGCATGGCATGCTAACTCAATGGGTAACTGGCTGTACGCACATGCCGATTCATCTTCATCTCACCTGTCTCTATCTAGAGGATAATGGCAAATAACGGTCTAGGCATTGATAAAATTGGTAATGAACTCATAATGTAAACAAATTTTTCTGATAATTGATACTGCTTATCAGCGCTCTTCTCATGCTAGCCAATCGTAGCTACTTCATTTCAAAGCGTGTAACTGTTGATGAATATCAGCAAGCATGCTATTTACTGATATTCAGCCCGCTTTTTACTGGCTACTTCGTCAAGGGTCTTACGTGCGATATGCAGCGGTAACTCGCACACACCATCAGATCGCAAATGCCACAACCACAACAGAGAGCTAAAATGCATCATAGTCGGCATAAAAGCTGCCTTTCTTTTTACGCCAATAGCGCCAGCTCTGATAAACATGGATATGATTTCCTACTGCTACCATGCGCTCCACACCCAGCAACTCACTAAGCCTACAGGCGGTTTCAAGTGCCAGCCGTTTTGGAAATAATCTATAGAAATCACGCGTCACTTGTGAGATACGTGATTTCTGCTGTTGTAAGTGCCGCGTGCATGGGCCCCTGTAAACCACCGATGAACATCTTTTTTTCCTTCGAACTACATCACTGTCATTGTTATACGTGCTAATGGAACCTCTTCAGTACACAGTTGTAGAGTTATTTCCCACTCTTTATTCAGTGAAGAGTGGGAGCACAGAAGTTGTGAGTAATAGGCGCCGTAATGTCAAGGTAGCTGGCTCTACTACGGCATCATAATGATAACAAAGAGCGGTAAAAGTATTACGAGGAGAAAAATGGCTGTAAAGGTATGGGCGTTGCAGTTTATCAGGCAACGCCATTTGTGTATATAGCATCTGTGCGCGTCGCGGATGGCATGGCTGGTAATATAGTGAAACCAGTTCAACATCAACAAAGTGTGAAGGAGCGAACGCGCTAGGAATTTAAGACGATAAAAAGGCTTTAGCCAAACACTTTCTGATCAGAATGGATATCACCCAGTAGCAGATGCCGAAACAACTGCCATCGGTTCATCGGAGATGACATTTCATCAAATATTACAAGCACCATAAGGATAACGTCTTCCATCGAAAAGAGACTACTATCTCTATCAACCGATAGATAAACCATGATGCAATAATCTTTTAGAAAGCATGCCTACCTTTTTTGGTGACTGTTTATTTATGAATAAACAGTCGATTTCGGTAGTGTTGCTATAGTGGGATCGACTTTTTTGAGTATCAGATGAAAAGCGCAGGTAATAGCGCTTTTCGTTAATCCAAATTCTAGAGTGTTGCTGACAATAACTTTTTGTACTAGGTAAACAATTTTTCTTAAGCCGTTATATAATATGCTATTACTAATATGGTTGCGATCAACGTAAACAAAACCATAGCGCTTGTTCATTTCTCTCATCGAGGCCGCGATTAGTAGGAATCCTAATCATCGATCGCATCGCCTGTAGCGCGGATGTATTCGCGCTACAGGCGATGCGGTAATCATCTCTTTTGATCTCGTCATTGGCATTAATTTCATCATCTTCGCCAAGATCGTTCTCTAGCAGAAGTAGCAGAGCTTTGCATAGGTATATTTCAGCGCTGTCAGTGGGATAGAGTCCAGCTCTACCACTTGCCCTTACGCGGTTTTCGCCATCAAACAGCAAACATACAATGGCAATAGACAAGAGATGTTATTTTGCAATTAAATGCCGCGTGGGGGGAAGGCTATCTCTGCCATGATAGGCAAGAAGAATACATTATCATCGATCAGATTCAAGATAATCAACGTCGAAGAACCTGTCTTAAACAGACCGAACATGTCCAGAATCACATAGCCAGCAGTTTCAAGATTGAACTTCTATTCTAATCATAGATAGAAGAAATTATAATTAAAAAACCAAATTAAAAATTTGCATGATGACGATAAAAATAACAATGAATATTATGATTTTTTATTTCACAAAAATCTGATGTACAAGTTTAATATTAAATCAAAAATTGATAATTTTTATCGTTAAATTGATTGCCGATAAAAAATCAGTTCCGTCTGATAGACGGAAAAACAGCCAGCAACGACTACAGACGGATAAAATGTTCGCGGTAGTAAATAAGCTCTGCTACAGATTCACGAATATCGTCCATCGCCTGATGTGTTCCCTGTTTCTTCAACCCAGTCATAATCTCTGGTTTCCAGCGTCGAGCTAATTCTTTCAGCGTGCTGATATCCAGATAACGGTAGTGAAAATAAGCGTTCAGTGCTGGCATATAACGAAATAAGAAACGGCGATCCTGCCCAATGCTGTTACCGCAAATTGGAGATTTGCCAGGTGGCACCCATTGCTGCAAAAAAGCAATAGTTTCCATTTCAGCCGTACGTTCATCGTAGGTACTAGCTTTAACTCGTTCTGTCAGGCCGCTGGCACCGTGTGTACGTGCGTTCCAGTCATCCATTAGCGCTAATTGTGCATTAGCTTGATGTACTGCGATCGTCTGTTTTTCAGCTAATACGTTGAGATGAGCATCGGTTACTAACGTTGCAATTTCAATAATGCGATCCCGCTCAAGATCCAGTCCTGTCATCTCCAGGTCAATCCAAATAAGATTATTTTCGCTAACCTGATTAGTATCAATAGACATACATTTCCATACCTTTTCCAGCTACCACGATGAAATTGGGAATAACAGGTATCAGTTAATTAAAAACAAATAAAGGTATAGTATATAATACACCTTTAATAGTCTGAATTACAGGAAGGCGGTAAGTGATTTAGGTAACAATTTTAGTGAGCTCCGACGTATCGTTTGGAGTGCCGGTAGGCTGCAAGAGATGGGAAAGGCTAGAGCAGGCTTTAACAGACAAGATCAGTATTTTTCTGGCCAATCCGGTGTTGGGAAATCTAGCCTGCTGAACTTATTGTTCTATCCTGACGTAGCCACAATTCTGGTGAATTATGCCTCTGATGAGTCTAGGTGAATTCAACACATCACCAGTGCCGCACGGTTGTATCACTTCCTATTCTATCCTTATCTCGGCACCTGTATATTTCTCAATTGCCGCCATGATAATAATCCTGGCTGCGACAAAGTAATGCAGTTGAGCCTGTGGAGGTTACCGAAGAGCGCTTCGGTAACTATCACCGTATTCTAGAGAGAGCCTGGTGCAGATCAAAACACGTAAATCCTTCTCCGGTTATGATCCAGGGACAGCTGCTATTTATCGTATCTATCGCTATAATGCGCCCCTTTAGATGGGCGAATAAAACTTGAGTGAGAGGTTCACTTCACTGTGCTGGATAAACTAAAAATTGCTTTACAATACTGGTTACCGAAAATCGCACTAACCCGGTTAGCCGGGTGGGGTGCAAACAAACAAGCTGGCAAGCTAACTAAGGTTGTTATCAATCTTTTTGTTCGCTACTACAAAGTGAACATGCAGGAAGCACAACAACCGGATACCGCTGCCTATCGGACATTTAATGATTTTTTCGTGCGCCCACTGCGCCCGGACATACGTTCTATTGAACCGCACGCACACAGTCTAGTTCATCCAGCTGATGGCGTGTTATCGCAAATAGGCACCATTGTAGATGGCAAGTTAATTCAGGCCAAAGGCCACAACTATTCATTAGAAGCGCTGTTGGCGAACAACTACAGGATGGCCGAGTACTTCCGGGACGGACTTTTCGCTACAACCTACCTTTCGCCACGAAATTATCACCGTGTGCATATGCCATGCAACGGCGTACTGCGTGAAATGATCTATGTACCGGGTGAACTATTTTCCGTAAATTTGTTTACTGCTGATAATGTGCCCAATCTGTTTGCACGAAACGAGCGTGTGATCTGTTTTTTCGATACTGATTTTGGCCCAATAGCCCAAATTCTTGTGGGCGCGACCATTGTCGGCAGCATTGAAACGGTCTGGTCTGGTACTATTAAGCCAGCGTGTGATGGTATCATCACACGCTGGACCTACCCTGCAGCAGGTAAAATAGATACGATTGCCCTACAAAAAGGGGAAGAAATGGGTCGCTTCAAACTGGGTTCTACGGTAATCAACCTATTTGCTCCTAATAAGCTGCATTTTGCTCCTCATCTTAATATTATGAGCATTACACGTGTCGGAGAGCTTTTTGCTGAAGCAAGCATGGCTAATCTTCAGAAGACGCAACAATCACCACTAGTTCAGGATACAACAGACCAACGCGATCAACATGGCGATAATATGATTAACAGCATACCATAAGTTATTTGCATGTCAGCGAACAAGCTAAAAAGAGGGAGAACAAATTGTGCATCAACTGGTAATTTTCTTTATTGCTGTTCTGCTCTCCGTCACTGCGCTGGCAGCAACATCGCCTAACGAAGTACAGGTACGCCAACAGTTAAAACAGGTTGAAGCAAATCAAAATATCCCAGACCAGGCTGAAATTATTAAACAGTTTCGTCTTGCATTAAACACATTGCAGGAACGCAAAGAATCTCTGGGACGAACTGAACAGTATCAGCACGTTATCGATGACTTTCCTAAGCGTACTCAAGAGTTAAGCCGTTTATTAGCGGCGGAAGAAAACAAAACACCCGACATAAGTGATAAACTGTCTATTATCGAATTAGAACAAAAGGCAGTGCAAACCAGTAGCCAACTACTGGATCAATCACGCCAACTGCAGCAGGAACGGGAACGACTACGTGAAGTTATCAATTCTCTGGCTCAATTACCGCAAAAACAGACTGAAGCCAGCCGAGTTTTAAACGAAACCGATCGTCAGATCCAATTATTAGGCAATCCGGTAAAAACGCTAGTCAAAGCGCAGTTAGTTTTACTACAAACTCAACAGGCGCTGCGTCAAAGTCGAGTTGATGAGCTAGAGCTAGCACAGATTTCTTCCGGAAATCGGCAGGAACTGTCTCGCTTACGCGTTGAGCTCTGCCAATTACGCTACGATCATCTAGACCAGCTATTGCAAACGTTACGAATAAGAATCAAAAGGTTACGACAAATCGAAGCAAAGAAAATGCTTGAAAGAACGGAACAATTGGTGGAGCAAGGCGATGATTTACCCGTAGTCATCAGCAAGCAGTTACAGCTTAACCGTGAACTCTCTCATGAACTGAATCAGCAGGCACAGCATCTTGATCTAATTGCCTCACAGCAACGTCAAGCCACTACTAAAACGCAACAAGTTCGGCAAGCGCTCAGCACCTTACGTGAGCAGGCTCAATGGATTAGGGCATCAACAGTACTAGGTGAAGCATTGCGAGCACAGGTGGCGAGGCTGCCGGACATGCCGAAACAGAAACGGCTGGATACCGACATGGCCTATTTGCGTGTACAAAGATTACGTTATGAAACCTTGCTTAATGCCGCAAGAACAGCAGAACGTTCCAGGCAAGAAAATTGTACCACAACCAGTAACAACCAGCAGTGCGTGCTCGGCGATCAAATACGTACCCAGCGAGATTTACTTGCTTCGCTGATTTCCGCCACCGATGCTCAGATCCTTGAACTAACTAAGCTAAAAGTAGCTACTAGCCAGCTCGAAGAAGTGCTACTTGAAATCCGAGAGGCTGTTCACCGCTATCTATTCTGGGTTGCAGATGTTAATCCTATTTCTTTCTCCTTCCCGGTACAGGTGATTCAAACCCTTTACCACCTGCTCTCTCTGGATACTTTTACTCAGCTCAGCAGTGCCTTTATCATGGCGGTAACCAGCCGAGAAACCGCGTTTCTCTTACTGGGTGCACTGATTTTGGTTGGCTTCGGTATCAGTTCACGCCGTCATTATCATGCCTTTTTAGAGCGTGCCAGCAGCCGTATTGGTAAAGTTACTCTCGATCATTTTTCGCTAACGTTACGTACTCTGTTCTATTCGATACTGAAAGCGCTCCCGCTGCCTGTTCTGTGGGCAGCATTGGGATATGGTTTGCAAAATGCTTGGCCTTACTCTATCGCAGTAGAGATGGGGGACAGCGTGACTGCAACAGTACCGTTGATGTGGCTAGTTATAGTCAGCGCATCTTTCGCACATCAAAATGGACTGTTTATTGCTCACTTGCGCTGGTCACCAGAGCGCGTAACGCGAGCTATGCGCTACTATCGACTCTCGATCGCATTTATCGTTCCGCTGATCATGGCGATCATCACGTTTGAAAACCTCAACGAGCGTGAATTTTCCGATACGTTGGGCCGCCTATGCTTTATTCTGCTGTGCCTAGCTTTGAGCCTAGTAACCAACAGTCTGAAACGGGCAGGCATTCCGCTCTACCTTAATAAAGAAGGCTCTGTGGAAAATACTATCAACCACGCTCTATGGAATCTATTAATCAGCGCGCCGCTGATTGCGGCGCTGATGTCGAGTGTGGGATATTTAGCTACATCAAAAGCATTGCTCGCGCGTTTAGAAACGTCAGTAGCCATCTGGTTCTTCCTGCTGGTAGTATATCACGTGATACGGCGTTGGATGTTAATCCAGCGCCGACGTATAGCATTCGATAGGGCTAAGCAACGGCGTGCCGAAATATTAGCGCAGCGTGCACGCAGTGAAGAAGAGTCGAACACTGTTTTAACAGAAACGATCTCAGACTCGATTGAGGAACCCGTAGTCGATCTGGATACTATAAGCGCTAAATCACTCCAGCTAGTACGTTCTATTCTGACACTGATCGCAGTAGTCTCAGTAATCGCCTTATGGTCAGAAATCCACTCTGCTTTCAGCTTTTTGGAAAACATTAATCTGTGGGAAGTCACCAGCACAGTAAAAGGGGTAGAAAAAATTCAGCCCATTACACTCGGTGCAGTGCTAATTTCTATCTTGATCTTTAGCATAACAACTCAAATCGTGCGTAATTTACCTGCTCTGCTTGAACTGGCTTTGCTACAGCATCTCGATTTATCCCCTGGTTCTGGATATGCCATTATCACTATCAGTAAATATATGCTGATGTTGATCGGCTGTCTGGTCGGATTTTCTTTTATTGGGATTGAATGGTCACAACTCCAGTGGCTGGTTGCCGCGCTCTCTGTAGGGCTTGGTTTTGGATTACAGGAGATCTTCGCCAACTTCATTTCCGGCCTGATTATTCTGTTTGAAAAACCAATCCGTATCAGTGATACCGTGACTATTCGCGATCTTACTGGCAGTATTATGCGTATCAATACCCGAGCGACAACCATCATTGATTGGGATAGAAAAGAGATCATTGTACCCAACAAGGCCTTTATTACCGAGCAATTTATCAACTGGTCGCTATCAGATTCAGTAACGCGCGTGGTGCTCACGATTCCAGCACCAGTTGATTCCGATAGCGATAAAGTTACTAAAATCTTGCTCAACGCAGTGAAGCATTGTCTGTTAGTATTAGAAAATCCACCTCCAGAAGCATTTCTGGTAGATTTGCATCAGGGTATCCAGATTTTTGAGTTGCGTATCTTTGTCGCAGAAATAGGTCACCGCATGCCGATACGCCATGAGATTCACCAGTTAATCTTGCAAGCATACCGTCAGAACAATATGGAGATGCCGTTCCCACCGTTTCAGGTACAAATGAGTTCAGTGCGTATTGATGGATGCAGCCCAAATTCACCTAACCGGACAGAAGGTGGATTATAGTATAGCGTTGCTAGAAAAGAAACTCGGCATGCCATTCTATTTTATACAATGGGTATACTATGAAAATTATGAACGATCAACGCTGAAGGCCATCACTTCACCAATAGTTTCTGCTTTTAACGCCAGCATAATTAGGCGATCCACCCCTAACGCGACGCCAGAACAGGCGGGAATTCCCTGTTTCAACGCCGCCAGCAGATTCTCATCAATCAGTTGCTGTGAAAGTTTGCTAGCAGCACGTTTTCGGTTATCCTGCTCAAAACGATGGCATTGCTCATCGCTATCTGTCAATTCGCGAAAACCGTTTGCCAGCTCAATACCCTTGAAATAGGCCTCAAATCGCTCCGCCACTCGGTGATCCCGAGAACTGATTTCAGCTAGTGAGGCCTGTGATGCAGGAAACTGATAAACAAAGGCCGGTTTTTCATGCCCGATATGATTCTCTACCCCGAAGGTAAACAGCATTTGTAATAGGGTGTCTCGATCCTCTTCAATGGTAGCAAGATTGCCTATGCCGAGCTTATCTGCAACTTCACGTAGTTGCGCCTTTTCCGCTGAAAGCGGATCCACGTCAAGATGACGCTGAAAAGCTTGCTGATAGGAAAGACGCTCTGCGCTTTCACACCCCAGTACTTGCTGTAATAAATCGTCCACTTCGTCCATCAGGCGATACATATCGTAGTGGGGGCGATACCACTCGAGCATAGTGAACTCCGGATTATGGTATCGCCCGGATTCTTCATTACGGAAACTACGGCATAGTTGAAAGATAGGTCCGCTACCTGCAGCGAGCAACCGCTTCATGTGGTATTCAGGGCTGGTTATCAGGTAAAGAGGCATCCCTTCAGATACACCAGGCCCGACAAAATATGTATGAAACGGTACTACATGAACATCCGTTACGGTTGCCTGGCTCATGGCCGGCGTTTCCACTTCCAATACACCACGATCGCAGAAAAAACAGCGAATTTCAGAAACTATGGCTGCACGCTTCAATAAGTTTTCAATGGTGGCGGTAGGATGCCAAAGTGCGCTTTGGCACATGTGTTTCTCCTAATGCCAATAGGGGAATGCAGTCTACCCGTAGATTCGCCTGCAAACAATTCAACTGGTATTCTACAATCTTGCGCATCTCCCACCGTCGTCGCTTCTCGTAGGTTGTTTTTCCCTGCGCAAAGCGATTTGATACCGATATCCAGAACATTATATGCAATTATCGTGAGCCAGTTTCTTGTTAGAAGAAATGCAGTTAACTGCCACATCGATGATCTACAACAGCATTGAGATGCGTGTGCCCTTCGCATTACAAGGGTTTGGCATCTCGCCTACCTAGCGCGGATTTCTCTACCAGGTGTGGTGCAAGTACTAGTAGTACTTCGTGTGCGAACGAAGGTTTCCAGGTTCGTAAACATGAGCGTCGATATCTGAGAGCGCGCTTCGATATTCCCTTCTTAACACTTAACATAGGCCAGAGAGAATCAGTGCAGAACAGTGCGCGAATGTAGGTATAGGTATCATTTTGGATAAAAACAGAAGGGAAGTACTTATTTTACGCGAGAAACATATTCTCTAGAACGCGTATCCACCTTGATCACTTCGCCAATCTGAATAAACAACGGCACTTTTACCACAGCACCGGTAGTCAAGGTTGCCGGCTTACCGCCAGAACCTGCTGTATCGCCCTTCAGACCCGGAGCAGTATCCACAATCTCCAGTTCTACAAAGTTTGGCGGCGTTACTGAAATCGGTTGGCCGTTCCACAACGTAACGATACATTCAGCCTGATTTAGCAGCCATTTGGTATTGTCGCCAACAGCTTTAGAATTGGCGGCTAGTTGTTCAAACGTTTTATTGTTCATGAAATGCCAGAACTCACCGTCGTTATACAGGTAGGTCAAGTTCATATCGACCACATCAGCACCTTCGGCACTGTCGCTAGATTTGAACGTTTTTTCAATCAGTTTACCAGTCAACAAACGGCGCATTTTTACGCGCGCGAAAGCCTGCCCTTTACCTGGCTTAACGAATTCATTAAATTCGATAGCGTAAGGCTCTCCTTCAAACAAGATTTTGAGACCGGAACGAAAATCGTTGCTAAAATAAGTCTCCATAAAGATCCTCTATTTAATACCACTACTCAGCCAAAAATGGCAAACATTGTAACCCTAAAACCAAAGCCTAGAGAAGATTGGTTGCATCAACTTGCTGATGTTATTACAGATCCTCTTAAACTTTTGCACTTTTTAGCGCTGGAAGACCACCATCAGCTACGAAAAGTAGCGAAATTGCATACGCTGTTTCCGCTGCGTGTGCCCTGGTCATTTGCCAAAAAGATGCGAAAAGGAGATCCTCTGGATCCCCTATTGTTACAAGTACTGACTACCCAGGATGAATTTTTAATAACCCCTGAATTTAGCGTCGATCCGCTCGATGAACAACAAAGCGTCGTGCCTGGATTACTGCATAAATATCACAATCGCGCATTGTTACTAGTCAAAGGTGGCTGTGCGGTCAACTGTCGCTATTGCTTCCGTCGCCACTTTCCCTATCAGGATAACCAAGGCAATAAGAGTAACTGGCGTAAGGCGCTAGACTATATTCGCCAGCATCCTGAACTGGATGAAATTATCTTCTCCGGTGGCGATCCGCTGATGGCGAAAGACCATGAATTAGAGTGGCTTATTAGCAAACTAGAGAACATCCCCCACCTGCAACGCCTGCGCATTCACAGCCGGTTTCCGGTCGTGATCCCAGCACGTATTACCAAGACGCTGTGTCAGCACCTATCGAAAAGGCGTCTTAGCGTGTTGCTAGTAACACAGATCAACCATGCCAACGAGATAGACAGCGAACTGAGAGAAAGCATGGCACGTTTGCGTCAGGCTGGTGTTACCTTGCTAAATCAAAGCGTATTACTACATAGAGTAAATGATAACGCATCAACGCTTGCCTCCCTAAGCAATGCATTATTTAACGCAGGAGTGTTGCCATACTACCTGCATGTACTGGACAAAGTACAAGGTGCTGCGCATTTTTTAGTTAGCGATGAAGAAGCGAAAGATATCATGAGAAAACTGCTATCGCAGGTATCTGGCTATCTAGTGCCACGTTTAACCCGTGAGATTGGTGGGGAGGCTAGCAAAACAATGCTGGATTTACAGTTAACTAAAAACAGCTAGAATAAAGCATGAAAGGGCATCTAAACAGCCATAGAGATGCCTAGTAAAGCACGTTTCTGTATGCCTACTTCCATCGTTCTTCTATATTTGTAACAAAATGTGGGGATATACCCCCATTTCGGGGTCCCCTACTCAGGCTCGCCAGTTTTTAAATAGGTTAATCAAACCGTTAGTCGAACTATCGTGGCTGCTCACAGATTGGTCATTTTCTAATTCCGGAAAAATGCGATTGGCCAGTTGTTTGCCCAACTCGACGCCCCACTGATCGAAAGTATAGATATTTAGAATCACACCCTGTGTGAAGATCTTGTGTTCATACATAGCGATAAGAGAACCCAGGCTATATGGCGTTATCTTGCGTAACAAAATGGAGTTAGTTGGTCGATTGCCTTCAAATACTTTAAAGGGTGCTATATGCTCAAACTGTTTAGCCGTTTTTCCCTGCACGGTAATATTGTCCTCCACCACATTATGGGATTTTCCAAATGCTAGCGCTTCAGTCTGGGCAAAAAAGTTAGAGAGCAGCTTACCATGGTGATCGCCTAGTGGGTTATGACTCAAGGCCGGCGCGATGAAATCACAAGGCACCAGTTTAGTCCCTTGGTGAATCAACTGATAAAAAGCATGCTGCCCGTTAGTGCCAGGCTCACCCCAGATAATCGGCCCGGTTTGATAAGTAACTGGATGTCCATTACGATCTACAGATTTACCATTAGATTCCATATTGCCCTGCTGAAAATAGGCAGCAAAACGGTGCATGTACTGATCGTAAGGCAGAATAGCCTCTGTTTCCGCGCCAAAAAAATTATTATACCAGATCCCGATCAGCGCCAGCAGCACCGGCAGGTTTTTCTCGATAGGCGTAGTGACAAAGTGCTGATCCATCGCGTGCGCACCGCGCAAAAATTGCGCAAAATTTTCAAAACCAATGGAGAGGATAATCGATAAGCCGATAGCAGACCATAATGAATAGCGCCCGCCTACCCAATCCCAGAATTCAAATATGTTGCCAGTATCAATACCGAATGCGCTGATCGCGCTGGCATTTGTAGAAAGCGCAGCGAAATGCTTGGCAATATGTTGCTCATCCTGCGCGGTTTTTAGGAACCAATTGCGCGCAGAATGGGCATTGGTCATGGTTTCCTGGGTAGTGAAGGTTTTTGAGGCCACCAGCACTAGTGTAGTTTCGGGGTTCAGTGTCTTAAGTGTTTCGGCGATGTGTGTACCGTCGACGTTGGACACAAAGTGCATGTTAAGGTGGTTCTTAAATGGCTGTAGCGCTTCCGTCACCATGAATGGGCCGAGATCCGAACCGCCAATGCCGATATTCACTACATCGGTAATGCTCTTGCCAGTATAACCTTTCCAGCTACCACTAATGATGCGTTCACTAAATCTTTTCATCTTCTGCAATACGGCGTTCACTGCCGGCATCACATCTTTACCATCTACTAGAATAGGAGTATTGTCACAGTTACGCAGTGCAACGTGCAAAACCGCGCGATCTTCTGTGCGGTTGATCTTTTCACCGGAAAACATGGAGGCAATCGCCTCGCTCAACCTCGTTTCACGAGCAAGATCAAGCAACTTATCCAGTATTTCTTGGGTAATACGATTTTTTGAGTAGTCTAGCAGCATCAAATCATCAAATGATGCGGAAAAACGTGAGAAGCGATCAGGATCCTTGTCAAACAATTCACTAATTTGCACCTGTTCTATCTCGGAAAAATGCTGTTGCAGAGCGCGCCATGCGGCAGTCTGGCTGGGATTGATGTTTTTCATAACAACACTCTTGTCTCCGATAATAAAATCGCTAAGGCTGCATCCATTGTATCCTTTATACTATCACTTGCGATCTCTTTTCTTGCTATTACATATTTCCCTACCATTTTGGGTTGACAGCAAAAAGATAACCCGTTATCTGTAACCGTCAACATTGTTAGGCATCCATGGCGAAGAGCGGTTGTATACGACAGAAGAGCAGAGCAGCGCCTCCAGGTAGTTTATTCGAGGATCTCTAAATCAAGAGACGATAAACTAGCGGGATAGGTTCCTAGATGCTGTATAAAAAGGGAATGACATTATAGACTACTAGGGGGAGATGAATCCTCTGGGGTTTCTCAAACAGCAATGTGCATGCAATAAATATAAACTGTATGTTTAGCAAGGTGGATCGATTCTCGATGTAGCGTAGTGACGCTTACTTATCTACGCTTGATCCCTGCTTAACGCTCTTTCTTTGTGCCAAGGCTGATTTTGTAGACGGCTGATGTACTGCGATATCTCTCGCCAGAGACCCTGACATGAGACGTTTTTATTTTGTGTCGACAAAAATTCTCTCTGAGAATCGCTAAATTTGGTGGCACAACCGTAGCCGATTTCGACACCATGAATCGTAGGGATGATGTTGTGCTTTTCGATCCCAGTGTACGTGTTGGTGTACTCTTCGCCGCTGCTGGTATTACTAATCTGCTAGTTGCATTGCCTGAACATGCTGCAGGTACGCGGATTCCTATCCGAAGTGTTCAATATTCTAGCGCACCCTAACATTTAGGTAGATCTTATCACCAGTTCTGAAGTAAATGTAGCTCTGACGCTGGACACCACTGCTGCGGGTTACAGCCTGCCTTCCAGAGCAATGCTGACCGAGCTCTCTTCTGTCCTCCGTATCAAAGAGGAGCTGTCACTTGATTTACTATGCTGCCAGCAGCCATAATCTATATTTCCTAGTGCCGGGCAAGACGCTGAATGTGTAGTACAGACGCTACACCATAGCCTGTTTGAATAACCGGTTATGTCAAGGCGATAATAATAGATATTTTATGCTCGTTATACTGACTCAGTGGTTCCCCTCCATTGCCGCCTATACGTCACGTCACCAGACACTTTTACAGGCAATAAGTCCCCAGTTATCCGCTACTAACTGCTTAATAGCATTATCCTAACCATACTCCCCAAAGGTATTTTCTCTCTGCAAGGTTCTCCTCCTGCAGTTCCGCAGGGATATGGCTTATTATTAATAATAATTTGCCACGTTTTTTGGCAGTCAATCGATCACTAAATCTCGGCTGTGGATTTCTCAGGCAAGAGATCACACAACCATGCTACTAGCGCCCTGATTATATAGTATATAATATAAAGTATAGTGCGAAAAAAACACGATGCTGGCTTTCGCGTTACTGAACTGCCTGTATCAAACTGATGACGATAGTGCCGATATCACGCGGCTAGTGCCATACTCTCCGCCAACAGAGAGCCCCTGAAAAAATGGACAAGCAATAACAATGCGGGAGTCTAGTGGACAATCACGCTGTAGGTAGGTAAAGAGGCGATAATAAAAGAGCCACAGCACATCATGCAAACGGAGATAAGCATCGAGGATTGTCGGCCATGCTTATCAGCAATATAGCTAAATAGCCAACTGCCAATTGGGCGCATCAGAAACCCGACGCAAAAATACTAGCTGTTTGCGGGAGCTTTGTAGTGGTATTACCACTCGTAAAAAATGTAGCAGCAAAATAGAGTACGTAGAATAAATAGATATAAAAATACAACTACTACAAATGGTTGCCTAAGTAGTCTCCTTCAATAAAGAAGATCCTCTTGCGCGTATCATGGAGCTCCAGGTGTTAATCCGAAAGCGGTTTGAGTTATATCTGCCATAGTAAACATTCCTATAAGGGTCATAAATCTGTGTAGCGGTATGCCCATGCATACGGCACAAGTAAATTGTTATAAACTATAATGAAACAGAGTAAAAAATGCGTAATAACATTGAGTTATTCTTAATGTTATCCTCGACTTGAGGTAAGAGAAAGGTTAGTTCATTAATGAACAGGGATGTAAAGCGAGTCTTAGTGTTCGTTGTTGCTGCAAAAATAAAAAACTAAATAAAATTACGCACAGCAAAAGCCTGGCAGTTCCCTGCTCTCCCGTGGGAAAGCTCTCCAAATTACTATTTGGCGCTACAGTGTTTCACTTCTGAGTTCGACATAGAACGCATAATATGTGGTGGAAACCACAACCGCGCTATCGCTACCAGGCATATGTAAAATAATAGTATGCCGATACTATTCGGGATCAATCTAGCGACTACAACTCCGGCACACACCCTCTCACCTATTGAGAGGTCAGCGGTGCACTAAAACTTTATTCGCATATTAGTTATCCGGAAACTAGCGTGTTGAAAATTGCTGCAGACAGAAGAACTAAATAAAAAAATAGTTAGTGCCTGAGATGAACAATGCCTATCTCTACTACGAATTGATGTTTGCTGTGGGAGAAGCTCGGATACTGTTCGCTTCATGCTCCTTTTCTTTACTAAGAAAAGAGGTTTTGATTCCTTAATGCTGGCAATGAGCTAATTTTCTCAGCTTATCCACTCTATAAAAACAACAATAAAAGCAGGTATTGCTGTAGGAAAAAGGATTCCCGATCTGTGGAAAGTAGCGCGCGGTATCATCAAGGATTTAGATCTAAGAGCTATTGGCTGTGTACCCGGTAAAGTCGTCAGTGTCAATTTCAGCACCAAAAACAAAAAAAGCCAATACTATTTTTTGTTTTGATCTATCAGTAGCAGGCACCGCAGAATAAAACCTTTCCAGCGATGGCGGGAAATGGCCGATAACATCGTTAGCAATAATCTGCACAACAGCTTCTTTATAAATTTTGCCAAATCAAATATGTGTCTATCAACAGTATAGATCTCTACTCTCTGCTGGCATGGAAGTTACGCTGAAAAAAAACTACAGGCCGTCGCCCTTTGTTCATGAACGTGAACGGTTCAGGCTTTACCGAGAGTAACTTATCGCATGCCGGATGTCAGTGCCTGCTTATCCATCCATGATAATGAAGTGTTTACCCTACAAGAAGGAGAAACGTTAAAACCGAAGAGAAAATAATCTTCTAAAAAGAACGCTCTCTATCGCTGAGGGGGTCATACATTAAATCTCGACCTGAATCCCCAATTCTATCAACCGGTTCGGCGGTATCTCAAACTGATCGGCAGCACGCAACGCATTACGACTCAGCATCATAAACATCTTGCCACGTATGCGCAGATACCAGGTCCGCTTGCCCATTGTCAATGACTCATTAGACAGGAAAAATGACGTTTCCATCATTTGGCAAACCAATCCCTCCTGCCAGCAGCGATGAAATACCTCTTCCACGTTGGGCGTTTCACGCCAGCCGTAATTGGCAATTACGCGCCAGAAGCTGCAAGAAAGCTGTTCAACTGTAACACGTTGCACGTTATGCACATAGGGAACAGCTTCTGTACGGATGGTCAGTAGCACTACCCTTTCGTGCAACGCTTTGTTATGCTTAAGGTTATGTAGTAATGCAAAGGGGATAACATGCATAGCACGCGAGAGATAGACCGCAGTACCAGGCAGGCGCACTGGCTGATTTTTTTCAAGAGAAGTAATCATTGCATCCAGTGAATTACCATGTTCATGCAACCGACCTAGCAAACGGAAACGCTCGCTCTTCCAGGTCGTCATAATGGTAAACATGATTAACCCCAATACCAGCGAAAACCAGCCTCCAGAAAGTATTTTTACTACGTTAGCAAGAAACATAGGAATATCAATCAACAACATTGACATAACCAGCAGCCATACCAAGTATCGATACCAGTGCCAATTTCTTACTGCTAAAGTTGCAGAGAGAATACTGGTAAGCACCATGGTTCCGGTTACCGCAATACCGTAAGCTGCAGCCAAATTGCCCGAATGCTCAAAGCTGACGATAACAATCACCACCGCCATATACAGCAACCAGTTCATCGCTGGAATAAAGATTTGCCCAGATTCGATATCAGAGGTATGAATAATGCGCATCGGCGGCAGATATCCTAAACGCACAGCCTGGCGCGTCAGCGAGAATACGCCTGAAATTACCGCCTGAGAGGCAATGATGGTAGCAAGCGTTGCCAGGATCAACAGGGGTATTAGTGCCCAGTCAGGTGCTAATAAAAAAAAGGGGTTCCTAATGGCTTCCGGGTTACGCAGCAACAATGCGCCCTGACCGAAATAGTTGCACACTAACGATGGCAATACCACGGTAAACCAGGCTAAACGAATAGGAAATTTACCAAAGTGCCCCATATCCGCGTATAGCGCTTCTACCCCAGTAATCGCTAACACTACGCCCCCCAGAGCAAAGAAGGAGATAAACTTGTATTCGATAAAGAAATGCACAGCATAAACGGGGTTCAATGCCTCGAGCACCTGCGGCGTTTCGAGTACACTGCAAGCACCCAGGACCTCTAGTGTTAAAAACCAAATCAGCATCACGGGTGCAAAAAGCTTACCCACACTGCTAGTACCACGCTTCTGAATAGCGAACAGCAACGTCAGGACAATCAACGATAGCGGCACGATATAGCTATCCAGCTCAGGAGCAGCAATCTCAATTCCTTCTATTGCAGAAAGCACTGACATTGCAGGAGTGATAACTACTTCACCATAAAAAAATCCTCCACCAAGCAGTCCCATGATCACCACAATGGATTTCATGCGATCGCTAGTGTGTCGCCCTGCAAGCGACATCAATGTTAATATACCCCCTTCACCAGCGTTATCGGCTCGCATTACATAGGAGAGATACTTAATCGACACCACTAGTATCAGTAGCCAGAAGATCAGTGAGAGAAAGCCAAATACGGAATGTGGCTCTACACCAAACCTAAACTGTCCAGAAAGACATTCCCTTAATGTATAAAGCGGGCTAGTGCCAATATCCCCGTACACCACGCCAATAGCCGCCATTGTAATGGCAGGAAACGATTGCTTATGCTCTGAGCTCATAACCCCTATCTTCTGTTGTTTTCACTTCACAAGTTCCGCTGTCTTCACTATGTATAGAGCAACGCGTTTTTTATAGACCTCACCCGAAAGCGCACAGTATGCATATATTCATATAAAAACCTATCCTTTCACCATGGAAACATCCAGCAACAAAGTGGTTGATTGATTACTCTAGCCTAAGATGGCAATCATCGATGTTAAATTGCATCGTTGTTGATAACTTCATCTCTTACCAGCTTATCTAGACCTAGACGTAGCTACTCTAACTTGATGATTTTTACTTACAGAAAACAGTAACAGCCTTCCCTTGCGTAGGGTCATCAGAGAAAAAACGGATTTCTTATGATTCAATAAGCTTCTTTAGCCGCGTATTGTGTACATGAGAGCTATGCTTTTGAACAGAGCTTGTATGATCGTCAGCACGCTATACGCCTAGGACTGACTGGTTGCAGCACTCAGTGGTAAAAACGTATTTCTGCTGGATCCACCGGGGTATCGCCAAGATCATGATCGTGCTTTGCCTGCGCTTCACGCTTTCGAATATCTGATGACACTCTTCTTTACCTAAGAACAGGTTTTTAGCCAGCCATCAATTCATGGCACTAAAAAAACAAAGATCCGCTACCCGCGCTTGCGGGCAGATACTTTATTACCAGAAGTAGAAATTTTCTAGATGAAATTTAGAAAGCTAGACCGGCTATTTTTTATAGCCTACGGACAGCTATTAAGGAATACTGATACTGAATCATATTGATATTACAGATATAGTGTTAGACTTGTCGCTGCAAAAGGCGGAGAAAGCGACATCATGGAAAACAACGGTATCGATTTACCCAGCATCTCGATATGTACGGGGAGGAGAGTGCTTTCATCTGCTATACGCTTTATCAGCCTACAGACCACTCTTCTTTACTCTACCTAAAGATAGAGACTGTACTTTTTGTACAGAAATTATTCATGAATATAAAAATTATATTAGTAACTGGGCTCAGCTATTCTGCTATGCTAACTTGAGCAGGAATTTACTGGTTACCAAAATACAAAGCCTATCGGCGGCAATCTGCCTTTTTAATTACGTATTCCGTATATCGTTTATACACTAAAAACAGTAGACTCTCCTCTACTTATTCTTCTATAGGCAAATAAAGCTGATCGCATATCTAGAACCAACGATTAATAATAAGACCCTCTTTGCAAGAGGTCTCATTACTAATCGTTTAGGCCGTAGACGGAGAAACCAAATTGATTCTCTCAACCAAGGCACCGCGAGAAGCTTTTCGCGTAATGGTTCGTGAACGAAGATACTATGTCTAAGCAAGTTTCTGCTATTCATCAAAGCGATAATATTTAGCGTCTGCTCCCTGCTGAATTGGCCGCGATGAGCATCAAAAGAGTTTAAAAATGTTCTCATTGGTAGATTTTAAATAGTCGATGGAACGATCGAAATCCCTCTCAGGCGTTTCCAATCCACTCTGATCGACATATACAGAGTGGATCTATCTTATTCGATATAGCTCTTTCATTTTTCAATGTCTATCGTCACAGTCTATTATGTAATAATAGCAATAGAATGTAGGTAACCTCAATAATATATCAAAAAATTTGGTATTCTAGTTTTGATTCCTCAGTTAATTTATACTAAAAGCTAAAAATAGCTAACTATAAGGAAAAATTATGACTGAAATTTATCAGATCGATAATCTTGATCGCAGCATCTTTAAAGCCTTGATGGAAAATATCTACATACGTTATACTAAAGTAGCCAAAAATTTTTGATAAGCCACGGCACTATCTACATTCAAGTCGAAAAAATGATTTTCTCGGCACGAGGGTCAATGTCTGCCCAAAACAGCTAGGCTACGAAGTGTACTGCTTTATCGGAATCATTTTAAAAAGCGCTAAAGATTACCCCAATACCCTTGAAAAACTGAACAACCTAGAAGAAGTGGTAGAAGCCTACTACCCTACTGGGCAGTATAGGCTTTTTATAAAAATGTCGCTCCCTCTCCCTCGACGCACTACAACGAAAAAATTCACTCCAGTGGAAACACTGATCTCGCTTCAGAACACGCAATCATGCAGACAATCGCACCTTAAACATAAATAGGTATATCCCTGTTATCCACAGGCATATAACAGCTTGATTACAATATATAATACCGCAATCTTTTATTCTGAAGGGATCAAGTATGGCAGACATTACGCTTATCAGCGATAGTAAGTTAGGCAATGCGGAGTATGTTGCATACTATCTGGATAAATTACTAGAATAGCAAAGACCACAACTGGACGACCTACAGCAGAAAGAATTATGGCTAGTAGTGACGTAAACTCACTCTGCCAGTTAATTAAGGAATTAATACACATTCTGCAAAGCGATTGTTACTCCGTAGATCGTATCTTTACAGTTCGTGTAGAAAAAAGGATCAAGGATCCGCGATATGCTTCAGCTCGAAATCACTAAACACGATATTTCTGAGGATCCTGCTGATAATTGTGTATGACTTTATGAAAACCTGTAGTTGTTTCCAACAATACCCGTTGTTCATTGTTTGTTTTTGTAAATAACCCTCTATTTTGATCCAAGTCCCTACTTTATAGGATCACCGATCATTCACAGAAAAAGATGATCATCAATCTATTGATTGTTCATATGGAAACAGTACTTGTCCACAAGCATGGTAGATCTTGATAGAAGATCTAATAAGAAAGTCTCTCTAAAAAAAGAGCTTTCTTTAACAAAAGACTATCCAAGAGACTTAGTCTTTTAAATAAACTTTAGAAGAATTCTTTCTTGCTCCAAGGCAAGAAATGTGCCTTGGCACACATCATTAGCTCGACTATTCTCGTTAATACCAGGTGAGGTGCAGTAACATGCTTTATCCAGATCTTTTTGACGTCATAGTAATCGGCGGAGGTCATGCCGGCACAGAAGCCGCTATAGCAGCAGCCCGAATGGGGCGCAAAACAATGTTATTGACTCACAATATAGATACTCTAGGACAAATGTCATGCAACCCGGCTATTGGCGGGATCGGAAAGGGACATCTGGTTAAAGAGATCGATGCTATGGGGGGGTTAATGGCTCGCGCAATCGATCGTGGGGGCATCCAGTTTAGAAAACTAAACAACAGCAAAGGTCCCGCCGTTCGCGCTACGCGTGCACAGGCAGATCGCGTACTGTATCGCCAAGCAGTACGCACGGCGCTAGAGAATCAGCCAAACCTGACGATCTTCCAGCAGGCGGTTGATGATCTTCTCGTTGAGAGCAATCGTGTTGTCGGCGCTGTGACACAAATAGGGCTGCAGTTCCGCGCTAAAACTGTTGTGCTGACTGTCGGGACTTTCCTTGATGGAAAAATTTTTATTGGGCTGGACAACTATAGCGGCGGACGTGCTGGCGATCTGCCATCAATCCCGTTATCACGCAGACTGCGTGAGTTGCCCTTACGTGTCAGCCGCCTTAAAACCGGTACGCCACCGCGTATTGATGCGCGCACAATTAATTTCAGCGTGCTAGCGCAACAGCATGGGGATAAGCTAATGCCCGTATTTTCATTCCTGGGAAACGCCAGCGAGCACCCCGCGCAAATGCCATGTTACATAACTCATACCAATGAGAAAACTCATGAGGTAATCCGCAATAATCTAGATCGCAGTCCTCTGTATACCGGAGTGATCGAGGGAATTGGCCCACGATACTGCCCTTCGATCGAAGAAAAGGTCATACGTTTTTCTGATCGCAATGCGCACCAGATTTTCCTTGAACCAGAAGGACTAACCAGTAACGAGATTTACCCAAATGGCCTGTATACTAGCCTGCCTTTCGATGTTCAGTGGCAAATTGTCCGTTCCATACAGGGAATGGAGAATACAAAAATTGTGCGCCCAGGGTATGCCATCGAATACGATTTCTTCGATCCGCGCGATCTCAAACTCACGCTGGAGAGCAAATTTATTCAAGGTTTGTTTTTTGCCGGGCAGATTAACGGCACGACCGGTTACGAAGAAGCTGCAGCCCAAGGCATGTTGGCCGGTTTGAATGCAGCACGAATGGCATTTGATCAGGAAGGTTGGTTCCCACGTCGCGATCAGGCTTATCTTGGCGTGTTGGTGGATGATTTGTGTACGCTCGGCACTAAAGAACCCTACCGTATGTTCACTTCACGTGCTGAATATCGCCTGATGTTACGTGAAGATAATGCCGATCTGCGTTTGACTGAAATTGCCCGTGAGCTTGGCATGGTGGACGATTACCGCTGGGCACGTTTCAACAAAAAACTAGAACAGATTGAGCAAGAACGTCAACGCTTACGTGAACTTCGTGTTCATCCTCATAGTGAGCAGCGTGACGCTGTAAATGCGTTGTTAAAAACGCCTCTGTCGCGTGAAGCCACAGGTGAGGAACTCCTGCGTCGCCCTGAGATGGATTACGCCACACTGAGCGCTTTACCGATGTTCTCTCCTGCACTGTCGGATATTCAGGCAGCAGAGCAGGTTGAAATTCAGGTTAAGTATGAAGGATATATTGCGTGTCAGAAAGATGAGATTGAAAAACAGCTTCGCAATGAAGGCACTGTCCTTCCTAACAATCTAGATTATCGCCAGGTTAGGGGGCTTTCAAACGAAGTGATCGACAAGCTCAATGAGCATAAACCAAGATCTATCGGACAAGCTTCTCGTATTTCAGGAATCACCCCAGCCGCCATCTCAATTTTACTTATTTGGCTTAAAAAGCAAGAAATTATACTTCACAGTGCCTGATTAAACCGTGTCGCGACGATAACGCAAAATAGTTAATCATATTATAACTGTTTTCTGATAGTTACATTTTATCAGATATGGCAGTATAAAAGATACTAATCATCAGTTTATCATTCATAGTGGTAGTGACCTTCTGCAAATTTTGTTTTTAGTTAAATAGTAACTTAAGTAATTAAGTATTTTTCTATTTTTCGATTGAATTCACAGCCGTGAACCGTATAATTTATTCGTTTTTTATAGAATAAAGGTCGTTTTATAAGTCAGATCAATCTCTGCAAAAGAAACCAAGAGAAAAACGTAATTCTCTCTCCCTTTATGGAGAGAAAGCTGGCCTTTTTTGGGCTGCTGTTGCAGGCGGCTACGTGCGTATTAATAGAGCCTTTTTTCTTACGCAGCGTTGAAGCCCAGTTTTTCTGCTTTAATCGAAGGTCTTGTTGTTGCCTGGTCGTTTGCTATTATTGGCGAAGCGTTAAAAGTGTTTATTACCATCGCGTTGCTAGTAGTGGCATTAGAGGTCTATTCAAGGCTGCGTTTATTCTGCTTAGCCTGACATATCTGGTTTCGCTAGCTATTTTTAACCGTTACCGTATTAACAACAGGGTAAGGAACATTATGTCTGCATCTACTCCCCAAGAGTATATCGGTCATCACCTCAAGCATTTACAGGTAGGTTCTGGGTTCTGGTCGATTAACGTTGATTCAATGTTTTTTTCAATCGCTCTTGGGATCTTTTTTCTGTTTATTTTTCGGAGGGTTGCAAAAAAAGCAACCAGTAGTGTACCCGGTAAACTACAAACATCAGTAGAGATAATCATTGGTTTTGTTGATAGCAATGTGCGTGATATGTTCCATGGCAAAAGCAAACTTATCCCGCCGCTGGCGCTAACTATTTTTGTTTGGGTGTTCCTGATGAACGCGATGGATCTCTTGCCGATCGATTTTCTGCCCTTTATCGGTCAGCAGTGGCTGGGATTACCTTACCTACGCGTAGTGCCAACAGCGGATATTAACATCACGCTTTCCATGTCGCTAGGCGTGTTTATCCTGATGCTGTTCTACAGCATCAAAATAAAAGCCTTTTGCGGTTTTATTAAAGAGCTAAGTATGCAACCTTTCAACCATCCGGTCTTTGTTCCCATTAATCTGATTCTCGAAGGTGTCAGCCTGCTGTCAAAACCGGTTTCACTCGGCTTACGCCTATTTGGCAATATCTATGCAGGTGAATTGATCTTCATCCTGATTTCCGGTTTTCTGCCGTGGTGGTCGCAATGGTTATTGAGTGTACCTTGGGCGATATTTCACATCCTCATCATTACACTACAGGCCTTTATTTTCATGGTTCTGACGATTGTTTATCTCTCGATGGTATCTGAAGAGCATTGATTTTTATTTCAACACAATAACGTTCTAACTAAAACAAACTGGAGGTTGTCATGGAAAACCTAAATGTAGATCTGTTGTACATGGCTGCTGCGTTGATGATGGGTCTAGCGGCGATCGGTGCCGCGATCGGTATCGGAATACTAGGTGGTAAATTCTTAGAAGGCGCAGCTCGCCAGCCTGACTTAATTCCTCTGCTGCGTACACAGTTCTTTATCGTTATGGGTCTAGTTGACGCCATCCCGATGATTGCGGTTGGTTTGGGCCTGTATATGATATTTGCGGTCGCCTAACCCCTAGTAACACCGCTTAGATATTTAACATTAATCATTTAACCTCAAAGAGGCATTGAGCTGTGCCTGTTAATGCAACAATTCTCGGCCAAGCCATTGCATTCGTCCTGTTTGTATGGTTTTGCATGAAGTTTGTATGGCCTCCCCTAATGGCTGCTATCGAAAAACGTCAGAAAGAGATCGCTGACGTTTTGATTTCTGCAGAACGTGCTAAAACGGATTTGAAATTAGCGCAAGCGAATGCTATCGATCAGCTGAAAAAAGCTAAAGCGGAAGCTAAGGTGATCTTAGAGAAAGCTGATAAACGCAGTGCTCAGATTCTGGATGAGGCCAAAGCGGAAGCAGAAGCTGAACGTAACAAAATCGTGGCTCTGGCGCAGACTGAAATCGAAGCTGAATGTAAACGTGCTCGTGAAGAGTTACGTAAACACGTTGTCATGCTGGCTATTGCCAGTGCCGAGAAGATTATTGAACGTTCCGTGGATGAAGCTGCTAACAGCGCCATTGTTGATAAACTAGTTTCTGAACTGTAAGGAAGGAGGGGCTGATGTCTGAATGTATCACGGTAGCTCGCTCCTACGCCAAAGCAGCTTTTGACTTTGCGCTTGAACATCAGTCTGTTAAACACTGGCAGAACATGCTGTCTTTTGCTGCTGAAGTTGCACGCAATGAATCTGTTGCCACTTTTCTGTCTGGTGCTATGGCACCGACGCTGCTAGCGAGCACTTTCATTAATGTTTGTGGCGATCAGTTGGATAGGGCCGGCCAAAACCTCATCAAGGTAATGGCAGAAAACGGGCGTTTATTAGTGCTTCCAGAAGTTCTGGAACAGTTTACGAAACTCAGCGTCGCGCAAGAATCGACGGTTGACGTCGAAGTTATCTCTGTAAATGCACTAAGCGAACCGCAGCTTGATAAGATTAGTTCCTCTATGGAAAAACGCCTGTCACGCAAAGTGAAGCTGAATTGCAAAATTGATAACTCTATTGTCGCAGGCGTGGTAATCCGTGTAGTCGACATGGTTATTGATGGAAGCATCCGCGGGCGTCTAGAACGCCTAACAGACGTCTTACAGTCTTAAGGAATGGAGCATGCAACTGAATTTAAATGAAATTAGTGATTTGATTAAGCAGCGCATTGCACAGTTTAATGTAGTAAGTACAGCTCATAATGAAGGTACTATTGTTTCCGTCAGTGACGGGATCATTCGCCTATACGGGCTAACCGATGTTATGCAGGGGGAGATGATCTCCCTACCCGGAAACCGTTACGCTATCGCCCTGAACCTAGAGCGCGACTCTGTAGGTGCAGTGGTGATGGGTCCGTACGCTGATCTTTCCGAAGGAATGAAGGCCAAATGTACTGGCCGTATTCTAGAAGTGCCCTCTGGTTGCGGTCTATTGAGCCGTGTGGTAAATACTTTAGGTGCACCTATCGACGGAAAAGGACCGGTTGAGAACGACGGATTCTCTCCAGTAGAAGCTATCGCACCGGGTGTTATCGAACGTCAATCTATTGATCAACCACTACAAACGGGCTATAAATCCGTTGATGCCATGATCCCGATTGGTCGTGGTCAGCGTGAATTAATTATCGGAGACCGTCAGACGGGTAAAACCGCACTGGCACTTGATACCATCATCAACCAGCGTGATTCTGGCATCAAGTGTGTATATGTAGCTATTGGACAGAAAGCCTCTACTATCTCCAACGTAGTGAGTAAACTAGAAGAGTACGGCGCATTGGCTAACACCATCGTCGTTGTAGCAACCGCGTCTGAATCTGCTGCGCTGCAATATCTGGCACCGTATGCTGGTTGTACGATGGGTGAATACTTCCGTGACCGTGGTGAAGATGCATTGATTGTTTACGATGACTTGTCCAAACAGGCTATCGCTTATCGTCAAATTTCTTTGCTGCTCCGTCGTCCGCCAGGTCGTGAAGCTTACCCTGGTGACGTTTTCTATCTTCACTCCCGTCTCCTGGAGCGAGCAGCACGTGTTAACGCCAATTACGTAAAAGCGTTTACTAAGGGTGAAGTAAAAGGGAAAACCGGTTCACTAACGGCTCTTCCGATCATCGAAACTCAGGCGGGTGACGTTTCCGCGTTTGTTCCTACCAACGTCATCTCAATTACAGATGGTCAGATCTTCCTAGAATCGAATCTGTTCAACGCCGGTATTCGTCCTGCTATTAACCCGGGTATCTCTGTATCCCGTGTGGGCGGTGCAGCGCAGACCAAGATCATGAAGAAACTATCTAGTGGTATTCGTATCGAATTAGCACAGTATCGTGAACTGGCTGCATTCTCACAGTTTGCTTCAGATCTGGATGATACAACGCGTAAGCAGCTCAATCATTGTCAGAAAGTAACTGAACTACTGAAACAGAAACAGTATGAGCCAATATCTATTGCACAGCAGTCTCTGGTGCTCTTCGCTGCTGAACATGGCTATCTGGCTGATGTAGAACTGGCGAAAGTAGGTAGCTTCGAAGCGGCGTTGTTGGCGTATGTTGCCTTCGACTACGGCGATCTTTTACAAAAAATCGATCAAACTGGTGATTATAACGATGATATCGAGGGTAAATTCAAAACTATCCTTGATACCTTTAAGGCAACCCAGTCCTGGTAACCCCCATTGGCCTGCCTGTGATGGCAACCCTTCAGGCCTTTAGGAGAGATGTAAATATGTCCGGCGCAAAAGAGATACGTAGTAAGATCGCAAGTGTCCAGAACACGCAAAAGATCACCAAAGCGATGGAAATCGTCGCCGCTTCCAAAATGTGTAAATTGCAGGATCGTATGGCGGCTAGTCGCCCTTATACAGAAAGCATCAGGATGGTGATTAATCACCTGGTATTAGGGAATCTGGAATATGAACATCCGTATCTAGAAGATCGTGATGTTAAGCGAGTCGGGTATTTTGTTGTGTCTACTGACCGTGGACTATGTGGTGGGTTAAACATTAACCTATTCAAAAAACTGCTGGAAAATATGAAGACCTGGAGCGATAAAGGCGTACAGAACGATCTAGCGATGATCGGTTCGAAAGGCGTTTCGTTTTTTGGTGCTGTTGGCGGTAATGTTGTTGCTCAGGTTACTGGAATAGGGGACACCCCTAGCCTATCCGAACTGATCGGGCCGGTAAAAGTGATGCTGCAAGCATATGATAAAGGTCGTCTAGACAAGCTGTACATTGTGAGTAACAAGTTCATCAATACCCTCTCTCAGGAACCACAAGTGGTTCAGCTTCTGCCTCTACCGCCAGCAGAAGATAGCGAACTGAAGAAGAAATCCTGGGATTACCTGTATGAACCCGATTCTAAGTCGCTGCTATATACCCTGTTGCGCCGCTATGTGGAGGCTCAGGTTTATCAGAGCGTCATAGAAAATTTGGCTAGTGAACAGGCCGCTCGTATGGTTGCGATGAAAGCTGCAACCAATAACGGAACTAGCCTGATCAAAGAGCTGCAGTTAGTTTATAATAAGGCTCGTCAAGCCAGCATCACACAGGAACTCACCGAGATCATATCGGGAGCCTCCTCGGTTTAAACGAGGTTTACGAATTACGTAGAGGATACTCAAGATGGCAACTGGAAAGATCATCCAGGTAATCGGGGCAGTGGTTGACGTCGAGTTCCCACAAGATGCATTACCTAATGTATACGATGTGCTTGAGGTTGAAAACGGTTCTGAAAAACTAGTGCTAGAAACCCAGCAACAGCTGGGAGGCGGAGTTGTTCGTTGTATTGCAATGGGTTCTTCTAACGGTCTTCGCCGTAGGCTGAAAGTGAACAGCCTGGGCCACCAGATCGAAGTTCCGGTAGGTAAAGCTACTCTTGGTCGTATCATGAACGTACTAGGTGAACCTATAGACATGAAAGGCAAGATTGGCGAAGAAGAGTGCTGGGCAATTCATCGTCAGGCACCTAGCTATGAAGAGCTCTCGAACTCTCAGGCACTGCTAGAAACGGGGATCAAGGTTATTGACTTGATATGTCCGTTCGCCAAAGGTGGTAAAGTTGGCCTTTTTGGTGGTGCTGGTGTAGGTAAAACAGTAAATATGATGGAGCTTATTCGTAACATCGCGATCGAGCACTCTGGTTACTCTGTATTTACCGGTGTAGGGGAACGTACCCGTGAAGGTAACGACTTCTACCACGAAATGACCGACTCCAACGTTATCGATAAAGTATCACTTGTGTATGGTCAGATGAACGAGCCGCCAGGTAACCGTCTGCGTGTAGCTCTGACAGGCCTGACCATTGCGGAAAAATTTCGTGATGAAGGTCATGACGTACTGTTTTTCGTAGATAACATCTACCGTTATACTTTAGCCGGTACTGAAGTATCAGCACTGCTGGGCCGTATGCCTTCTGCGGTAGGTTATCAGCCGACTCTGGCAGAAGAGATGGGCGTACTGCAAGAACGTATCACCTCGACCAAGACCGGTTCTATCACGTCTGTTCAGGCCGTATACGTACCTGCGGATGACCTGACTGATCCTTCACCGGCTACTACCTTCGCCCACTTGGATGCAACCGTGGTTCTGAGCCGTCAAATCGCTTCTCTAGGTATCTACCCGGCCGTTGACCCGCTGGATTCTACTAGCCGTCAATTAGATCCGCTGGTAGTTGGTCAGGAACATTATGGCGTAGCACGTGGCGTGAAGTCTATTCTGCAACGTTATCAGGAACTAAAAGATATCATCGCGATTCTAGGTATGGACGAGCTGTATGAGGAAGACAAACTAGTCGTTTCCCGTGCTCGTAAAATACAGCGCTTCCTGTCACAGCCATTCTTCGTAGCGGAAGTCTTTACCGGTTCTCCTGGTAAATATGTGTCACTGACAGACACTATTCTCGGCTTTAAACGCATTATGGACGGTGAATACGATCATCTGCCGGAGCAGGCGTTCTATATGGTTGGCTCTATTGACGAAGCCGTAGAAAAATCTGAGAAACTGTAACTCCTGTTAGGAGGGTAGCTATGGCTGCAATGACTTATCATCTGGATATCGTTAGCCCAGAACAGAAAATCTTCTCCGGCCTGGTGCAGAAGATTCAGGTGACGGGGAGTGAGGGTGAACTGGGAATTTTTCCAGGCCATGCCCCTTTTCTCACTGCAATTAAACCTGGTATGGTGCGTATTGTTAAGAAACACGGTGAAGAAGAGTATATCTATCTGTCAGGAGGACACCTTGAGGTACAACCGAAATCTGTGACTGTGCTGTCCGATACCGCTATCCGTGGGCAGGATCTTGATGAAGTATGCGCGATGGAATCGAAACGTAAAGCCGAAGAGCGCATTCGCAATTCTCATTGTGATGTGGATTTCGCACAGGCATCTGCTGAATTGTTGAAAGCAATTGCGAAGCTGCGTGTTCTTGAACTGACTAAAAAAAGCAATGTAATGCATAATAATTTATGATATGATTTTTTAAGTTATTATTTAATAAATAATGCTGATTTTGTATAATATGGCGTTATTGTATCTTACATCAGCATAAAGGGCGAAAAATAAAATTAAAGCATTAGTTATCTAATGTATGGTTATTTCTTTTTATTATTTCTACCATAAACGCAACTAGATTAAAGTTATCAGTATAGTTAAAATACTGTTGTTGTGCGACAGCAGGGGGTTTTACTTCAACACTTATTTTGAGGCAATTGCTGGTATTATTATGGAAACTGAACTCTCAATTACCACTACGCCGTTATCGGAGTCTAATATTTTATTACACGGTCAAAATTCTTATTAATGTTAACGCCAATTCGGAAGAACGTTAGAGGAGAAGTTAGCGGCGGCTGACTAGCCCCAGGCGAAGGTATGTCATCCCCGAGCGGGATATTCAGTTGCCTGTGCTGCAAGCTAAGGAATAGAAAGGATGGTGACATGGCTTTCCATGTCAGTCCGTAATGCATTAAGTTTCATTATATACCATTAGGTATAGATTATTGAGTTATTGGGCTATTAATGATAAAAATGAAACGATGTTTCTTTTTTTATTAGAAACAGAAGCGTATAGAACGAAATTCTTTTTTATTACCTTTACGTTAGCTACACTCGTTATTCGGCTCATCCTGTACTTCACCTATTACAAGGATGCCATAAGCAGCGTTCAAATCTGCTCCAGACAAATTTGCCCCTCATTTTCTACCTTCCTGCAACCCAGAATTATTTCTAGGGCTCTATAGCTTTTTTTAAAAATGAATAAAAGAAGACATCTGCACGGGGTGGATGAGATGGTGTTTTTATTAAAAATAGGTAGTAATTCACCTCGATAAGGGGTTTACTTTCCTTTAATTGAATCCATGGGTTATCAATTCCTTTTATTCAGGGTAGGGTGGTGCATGTCTAACAGTGTTATGAGCGTGGTTATTCTTGCCGCTGGCAAAGGAACACGTATGTGTTCTGATCTTCCAAAAGTGCTTCATCCTCTTGCTGGTAAATCGATGGTTCAGCATGTAATTGATGCAGCAATAGAAACTGGTGCCACACATGTGCATTTAGTCTACGGACACGGTGGAGATTTATTAAAAAAGAGGTTAACTAATCCTGACTTGAATTGGGTGCTGCAAATGGAGCAACTCGGTACTGGACACGCTATGCAGCAGGCCGCACCGTTCTTTGCTGATAACGAAGATATTCTGATGCTTTACGGTGATATACCATTAATATCACCCGCTACTATGGCACGGTTGTTGGGGATTAAGCCAACGGGTGGTATTGCGATTTTGACGTTGAAACTAGACGATCCTACCGGATATGGTAGAATTGTGCGCGATGAGAAGGGGTATATTGTCGGGATTGTCGAACATAAAGATGCAACAGAACAGCAGCGCCAGATTAATGAAATTAATACAGGTATTCTAGCTGCAAACGGCCAGGATCTAAAGCGATGGCTAAGTCAGTTAAATAATAATAATGAACAAGGCGAGTATTACATTACAGATATTATCGCCATGGCTGCATCGAAAGGCTTTCGTGTTGAAGCTGTGCATCCTGATAACGTGAGCGAAGTAAAAGGGGTGAATAATCGATTGCAACTGGCGACGCTGGAACGAATATTCCAACGGGAACAGAGCAATAAGCTGCTGCTGGCAGGCGTCATGTTATTCGATCCAACGCGTTTTGATCTGCGTGGGACATTAACGCATGGACGTGATGTTAGTATTGATGCAAATGTTATTCTTGAAGGACAGGTTACTTTGGGGAACCGGGTTGAGATTGGTACTGGATGTGTCATCAAAGATAGCACCATTGGTGATGGATGTATCCTCAGTCCCTATACCGTGTTAGAAAATGCAGTTCTAGAAGCTGACTGTTCGGTGGGACCGTTCTCGCGCTTGCGGCCAGGAGCTGAGCTAGCACAGGGTGCTCATGTTGGTAATTTTGTAGAGATGAAAAAAGCACGTTTGGGTAAGTGTTCTAAAGCAGGGCATTTAACCTATCTTGGTAATGCAGAAATTGGCGATAATGTCAACATTGGCGCCGGCACCATTACTTGTAACTATGATGGTGCCAATAAATACAAAACCGTGATAGGCGATCAGGTTTTTGTTGGATCAGATAGCCAACTAGTGGCACCTGTGACAGTCGCCAGTGGCGCAACCATTGGTGCGGGTACTACGGTAACGCGTGATGTAGAAGAGAATGCGTTAGTGATAAGCCGCGTGAAACAGCGTCACATTTCAGGTTGGGAAAGGCCTTTTAAAAAAAAATAACTCTTATTGCCTTTTCTAGCTCATGGAGTCTGCTAATTTTCTCAGTATTTTAGGCTAAATCACTACGTAAAACATTATAATCCCTAACTCTCTAGAACGATCTGGGAGATCGTAGGAAAAACCGGAATAATCAGTTCAAAGAGGTCGAAAGTGACACAATATGTTACGCGTATAGGAATACATATCCATGTGTGGAATTGTAGGCGCAGTTGCGCAACGCGATATTTCTGAAATTCTGTTAGAAGGGCTTTTCCGCCTTGAATACCGTGGTTATGACTCTGCAGGGCTTGCAGTGGTTGACGGAGAGGGGCGCGTTGCACGCGTTCGTCGTCTGGGTAAAGTGCAGGTGTTGGCGCAAGCAGTAGAAGAATATCCACTTGTTGGCGGTACGGGTATCGCCCATACCCGCTGGGCAACGCACGGTGAGCCTTCAGAAGAGAATGCTCATCCGCACGTTTCAGGCTCTATTATTATAGTTCATAACGGGATAATTGAAAACTACGAACCGCTGCGTGAAACCTTGATCGAGCGCGGCTACCATTTTGTCTCTGAAACAGATACTGAAGTGGTCGCCCACTTAGTAGATTGGGAGCAGCAACAAACCGGTGGTGCCTTAGTTGAGGTGGTAAAACGCATGATCCCTCAGCTCCGTGGTACTTACGGGATAGTTGTAATGGACCGCCTCGATCCGAATGTGCTGGTAGCTGCCCGTTCCGGTAGTCCTCTTGTAATTGGCCGTGGTGTAGGGGAAAATTTTCTTGCTTCTGACCAACTAGCCCTGTTGCCGGTGACTCGTCGTTTTATCTTCCTGGAAGAAGAGGATGTGGCTGAGGTAACACGCCGTACTGTGCGTGTTTTCAACCGCGCAGGCGATTTGGTTAAACGTAAAGAAATTGAATCTAAAGTCAATTATGACGCGGGTAACAAAGGCGCTTATCGCCATTACATGCAGAAAGAAATTTATGAACAGCCAATGGCTATCAAAAACACCCTAGCAGGGCGTTTTAGGCACGGTGAAGTAAACCTGTCTGAGCTGGGTTTTAAGGCGGGCGAACTCCTGGATAAGGTCCAGCATATTCAGATTATTGCCTGCGGCACTTCCTATAACTCGGGTATGGTTTCTCGTTACTGGTTTGAATCATTGGCGGGGGTTCCTTGTGATGTAGAAATCGCGTCGGAATTCCGTTATCGCAAACCAGCGGTTCGCCCAAATAGCCTGATGATTACCCTCTCCCAGTCTGGTGAGACTGCAGATACGCTCGCAGCGCTGCGCTTATCCAAAGAGCTTGGTTATCTAGGTTCGCTGGCAATTTGTAATGTAGCGGGTTCTTCTCTGGTACGTGAGTCCGATTTAGCGATAATGACCAAAGCCGGTACAGAAATTGGTGTGGCGTCCACTAAGGCGTTTACAACCCAGTTAACGGTGCTGCTGATGTTAGTAGGACGTATTGGCCACTTGCGTGGTATGGATGCAAATATTGAGCATAATATTGTCCATAGTCTGCAAGCGTTGCCTGCGCGTATCGAGCAGATGCTCTCACAAGACAAGCTGATTGAATCTCTAGCAGAAGGTTTCTCTGATAAGCACCATGCATTGTTCCTGGGGCGCGGAGATCAGTACCCCATCGCGATGGAAGGAGCTCTGAAGCTTAAAGAGATCTCCTACATTCATGCAGAAGCCTATGCTGCGGGTGAGTTGAAGCATGGCCCTCTGGCGTTGATTGATGCGGATATGCCTGTTGTTGTAGTCGCGCCAAACAATAAACTGTTAGAAAAACTAAAATCTAACATCGAAGAAGTGCGTGCGCGCGGCGGTGAACTCTATGTGTTTGCCGACGAAGAGGCAGGCTTTACCAGCAGCAAAAATATGCGCATCATTCCGTTGCCGCATGTGGAAGAAGTGATTGCTCCCATTTTCTACAGTGTGCATTTACAGTTGCTTTCCTACTACGTGGCGCTGATTAAAGGTACTGACGTTGACCAACCACGTAACCTAGCGAAGTCGGTTACTGTGGAATAACTGCCTAATGTTTATTCTAAACACTACACTTTTTTGGCAGATTTTTATGTGCTAGCCCTTCAATGTTGCTCTGGATCGTACGTCTCTCGTGGTTCACATTCACGTATTGAGCTAGAGGAGAAGAAAAATGTGATCAGGCAAAACTATAAAATATGCGACACAGAGATAAAGGCTGTAACCGATTTGCACCACTGATTCCCTCATGGGACTTGCCACTTGCATAAATAGGGTGACTGAAAAATGTATTTTTATTTAGTACGTTACGTGACGTAGTTTGCTTAGAAAAATATTACTTATTCCGCATAATATGCTAGAAAAGTATGAAAAAATAAATAATAATCTTTTCTATAATATAATTTAGTAAAATAAGAGAAATAGCTAGGTACAGGCCCTTACATTCATCATATTGAAATGGTACGAATAAGTTAAATATTACTATTAATAATTTATTGGCGATTTATTTAAATCTCGCTAAATAGTTCGCGAAGACCACAAAAGAATATGGATAATAGATTAGTCTATGAATAAAAAAGTAGCCTATGTATTCTATTGTTATCCGCAGTATTGATTAAGTGGAGTATGGACATAAAAGAGAATTCTCATGCAGAGTTGCGACTCCTACCCTAAAGTTACCTCCTAAAAAACGGCGTATTAGGGCGCGTTTTTGGCCCAATTTCTATTGGCAATGTTAAAAAACCACTCACTACGTGAACGGTATCTTCTCTTATAGAGTTTGACTATCTTAGAAATCAATCACTCACTATTCTAGTGAGTTATCCACAGTAGACGGGCTGCTTCATTATGCTAGATCGCTCGAATATGGATGAGATCTAGGCAGAAGCCAGTATTAAAGGCAAGCAGCAAAACTTAAAGGTACGAGCTATATCATCGAGTGTGATGTAACCGAATTTGTACGTAAAGAAGTAGTGGAGAAAACTAACTGTGGTTGGCATTCTCGGCCTTGTAAAAACGCAGGTTGCTTACGAAAAAGCCACAAAGCCACGTTGAATGTGCTCAATTTAAAAATCTAAAAAGTAATTTGCTCGGTACAAGTGGCGTGCAAATAGACGCTCTCTTACAATAAGATTATTGGTCTTTAGCAGCACGTCAAGATCCAATATTTGCATTCAGGACAAATGTTGGATCTTGTTATTCATGAAGCAGTGAACATCTTATAGCCCTGAGCAGTGCTATAAAACCACCCGTATTCTGTACGCTCCACTTTTTGAGATGTCAGAGGACAAATTAGTTGCGTCAATAATGCCTGCTAGCTAGGTTCTTGTCTGGGTATAATGATTTATACAATACAAAGATACTATCGATTTTTAAGGTTTTTAATTGAGTAAGAGTATAGTTCCTATCCGAGGAAACAGAGACTATCGATGGATAGTGACGATATCCTTGTCTTTTTCTTTTTTTTGCGCAAATGAGTGAATAGGTTATAGGTATTTATGTTTAAAATAATCATGATGCAAGAGTAGCCCTTTTAGCGCATGGTCTTGTAAAGATAGATGCTATAGATAGTCTAAGGGATAATATGAACAACGATTCCCCCCCCTTGAGGATAACTGAAGGGATTATATCCCTCACTGTAATCTCAAGTTCAATAAGAGACCTAGATTACATGATCTAGGGGGCTGCGAAATATGGCCATGCACATTAATTAGCAAACAGAGCTTACCAGGGTCCGATCGTTTTCCTGTCGCTCTAGCGCTAATTCAATCAGCGTACTGATAAGATCAGTATAGTTTAAGCCTGTTGCTTGCCACAGTTTTGGATACATACTACTTTTCGTAAAGCCTGGCAGCGTATTCACTTCATTGATAATCACTTCGTTGTGAAGTGTAAGAAAGACATCCACGCGCGCCATGCCCTGACATTCAAGCGCCTGAAATGCTTGCAAGGCAATCTGCTGTATTTTTTTTTTAATTTCAGGCTCAACTTTCGCTGGTGCTCGAAGCAGAGAACCTTTTTCTTTGATGTATTTAGTATCGTAAGAGTAAAACTCATCGCTTAGCACAATCTCGCCGCAGGCGCTGGCTTTTGGATGATCATTACCTAATACTGCACATTCGATTTCTCTTCCAAAAATCGCAGCTTCTACTAGTACCTTATGATCGAACCGAAAAGCCAGCTCGATGGCATGCTGAAACTCTATCTCGTTTCTTATCTTACTAATGCCAACGGATGACCCCTGATTGACTGGTTTTATAAACAGCGGAAGACCAAGAGAGGTTTTGATGCTAGCAAAGCTGTGACGTTGGCGATTAGCGCGAGTCAGAGTGACAAACAGTGCCACCTGCATGCCTGCATCACGCAGCAGGCGTTTGGTCACATCCTTGTCCATGCTAATCGCGGAGCCAAGCACACTGCTGCCAACAAACGGAATATTGGCTATTCTTAGCAAGCCTTGCAGTGATCCATCTTCTCCCAGTATTCCATGCACGATTGGAAAGATGACATCCAACTGCGTAAGTGCTTGGGCATTCTGACTTTCGATCACTTGTTGGTAAGTTTTCCCAGGGATTAGGGCGACACTCTTATTCGTGCGATTTAAGGCGATAAGCGCTGGATTCTCAGCATTGAGCAGGTAGTTTGACTCATCGTTAATATGCCATAGTCCTTGCTTGTCGATGCCAAGCAGAGTTACATCAAACTTTGTTTTATCAATAGAATCAATAATATTCTTGGCTGATTGTAAGGAGATCTCGTGCTCAGCGGATTTACCGCCAAAAATGATGCCCACGCGTAGCTTTTTCATATGGTAATTCCTGTGTTTCAATATTGAACCTGTTAGCGCTTAAGCTACTGATTAGCTAATCAATTGTTTCTGAGATCAAGAGATTAGCAATGTTCCAGAGAACAACATCTGTTTAAGAAAGAGTTGCGAATGACAATTCAACAAGTATTGTTGTGTTTATTGCAAATAACTTGCATGCATTCATGGGAATCTTTTTATAAAAAGGGAAAAGTGAGAGACATCAAGGTTAATTTTTATGGAAAAGAATTACAACGTATAGTAATGTGAAGAACATAGTCTAATACGATGATAAGCATCGAGCTACAGGATTAATTTTTTGGCAAATATTTATTGATCTATTCAGAGGTGCACTTAAAAAATAGTTTTTGATTCTCTCTATGAGATGAGAAGAGCAATAAAAAATCTAAGGAAAGTTCGGAGAATCCGAACCGAAGGTCACCAATTTTATAATTTTGAAAAATGAAAATTTTGGGTCTTGCCTGAGCATAAAACCCATTTAGCATGGATCTGCTATCCATTGGGGATGAATAGTGCTAAATCTCTATTCACAAAAAGATAGGGTTAATGTTTTTAGCTTTGATACTACTAATGAGTAGTATTCTCTGTTTACAGAGGCGTTTAATCATTAACTCTTAGTTGAGAACTATAACAATTTTGTTAAAAATCCCTGCTGATCATCAACATTAAGTTACTGAGAGATCTTCTAAAAAAGAGACAAACGATAATTTTGGTGGTGATAACCAAAAGAGTTATTGTTTCTTTATTTTGGACTTTCTGACTTGAATATGTTGATCTCATTATTTAAATGAATTGGTTACTCAGTAGTAATGATAGGATCGGAAAAACAGAGTATCGGTTTATAATATTGCAAGTATCCCTCAATCTACCTCAGCAGATTGCCTCTCGCTGAAATTGATTGTCTCAAAGATACAAGATGTATACACTATTTTAGTGGCGCAGTGTTATTTAGCGCCAAATATCTGGCCTCTCTTCTTATAGTTCTCCTTTTTAAGAAATTGTACAGTCATCAGATAATTTTCTTGCTTCATTTTCCAATACAGAAACTTGAGAAAATCTGATTTAATAAATCATCAGAGGTAACTTTACCTGTTACTTGACTCAATGCTTGTTGTGCTAGCCGAAGCTCTTCTGCCAGGAGTTCACTTGCGTAAGCGCTGTTTACTAACTGATCTTTGCCTTGCTCCAGATGCTGTGCGGCAGTTTCCAACGCCTGCAGATGGCGACGGCGTGCTAGGAAGGCCCCTTCAGTGTTGCTGATAAAGCCCATACTCTGTTTTAGATGGTTACGCAGTATATCAATACTATCCCCAGTTTTGGCAGATAAGCAAATAAGTGAGTGAGTGTTCATTTCTTCAATTTTTTGTGTTTCACCGGTAATGTCGGCTTTGTTTCGTACTACGGTGATAGGCAGTGTTGTGGTGGGTAAGCGAGCCATAAATTCTGGCCAGATTTCAGCGGGCGATGTTGCATCGGTCGTCGTACTATCGACTATAAACAGCACGCGGTCCGCCTGCTCAATCTCTTGCCAGGCACGTTCAATGCCGATGCGTTCTATTTCATCGTTAGCATCCCGAAGCCCTGCAGTGTCGATAATATGTAGCGGCATTCCGTCGATATGTATATACTCACGCAGTACGTCTCGTGTCGTGCCTGCAATAGCGCTCACTATCGCCGCCTCTCGCCCTGCAAGAGCATTTAGCAGACTGGATTTCCCGGCGTTTGGGCGTCCAGCAATCACTACCTTCATTCCTTCTTGCAGAAGGCGGCTATTATGCGCTTCTGCTTGAACGCCACCTAGCTCGGCTATGACGTCGTTTAATTCCGCTTTAATTTTACTATTAGAGAGGCACTCAATCTCTTCTTCATCAGGAAATTCGATGGCAGCCTCAACATAGAGACGCAACTGGATCAGGGCTTCTACAAGATGATGTATACGGGTGGAGAATGCGCCTTGTAAAGAGTTAAGTGCCGAACGCGCTGCTTGCTCAGAGCTGGAAGAGATCAGGTCAGCAATAGATTCTGCCTGAGCTAGATCAAGCTTATCGTTAAGAAATGCGCGTTCAGAAAACTCTCCAGGGCGCGCAATCCGCAAGCCTGGCAGTGCCAATATTCGTTGCATCAGCAAATCGAGAATAACCGGGCTACCATGACCTTGTAGTTCCAGTACATCTTCTCCGGTAAAAGCATTTGGGCCAGGAAACCAGATAGCAATACCCTGATCCAGGGTTCTACCGTCGGCATCTCGAAATGGTAGATAATCCGCATAGCGAGGTTTGGGTAATTTACCCAGCAGGGCTTGTGCTACATCGGCAGCCTGTTGGCCGGATACACGTAAAATACCTACGGCGCCACGTCCTGAAGGCGTGGCTTGGGCTACGATGGTATCTGTATGGCTCATGATAGTTTCTCTATTGTAATTCGAATTCAAGCTGCCCATTAAGCCAGCCTTATTTTCATACGTATATAGTCCTTTTATTTCTTTTCTTTCTTATCGCGACTGTGCAGGCCAGTCTTCTCTAGCCCGCGGTAAATCAACTGCTGCTGAATAATGGTGACCAGGTTACTGACGATATAGTACAGCACCAGACCTGATGGAAACCACAGGAAGAATACGGTAAAGATAATCGGCATGTAGGTCATTATCTTTTGCTGCATCGGATCGGTCACTGTGGTTGGTGACATCTTCTGAATGAAGAACATCGTGATACCCATCAGGATCGGCAAGATGTAGTACGGGTCTTGTGCAGATAGATCAGTAATCCATACGATGAACGGAGCATGACGCAGTTCAACCGAGTTCATTAGCATGTAGTACAACGCCAAGAAGATTGGCATCTGGATCAACAGCGGGAAGCAACCACCCAGCGGGTTCACTTTCTCTGCCTTGTACAGCGCCATCATTTCTTGGCTCATACGCTGCTTGTCATCACCAATACGCTCGCGCATAGCTTGTATTTTAGGCTGCAGCATACGTATTTTTGCCATAGAGGTGTACTGGGCCTTGGTCAGTGGGTACATGATGCCGCGCACGATAAAGGTGATGAAAATGATAGAGAAGCCCCAATTACCAATGAAGCTGTGCAGGAATTTCAACAGTTTGAATAGTGGCTGAGAAATAAACCACAGCCAGCCATAATCTACCGACAGATCCAGATGCGGTACAACAGCTGCCATCTTGTCTTGAATTTCTGGGCCAATCCACAGTATCGAACTAAAATCTTTCTGCGCATCCGCGTCAATCGTTACCGGTGTAGTTTTAAAGCCAATGATGGCAAAATCGTTACCTAAGTAGGACGTATAGAAGGTGTTAGCACCTACGGTGGTCGGAATCCACGCGGTAGCAAAATATTGCTGCAGCATAGCAATCCAGCCACCATCAGTAGTGATATTCAGGTTTTCTTTCATCTCGCTGAAGCTGTATTTCTTGTACTTATTGTCGCTTGAGGAGAACGCTGCGCCACGATAGGTATGGAGTGCAAGGTTATTGCTACCAGTATCTCGGTGTTTCGGTAGATGAATAGATTGTTTCAACTGACCAAATAGCGTCAACTCCAATGGTTGCGCGCTGGTATTGTTCACGTTATAGGTAATATTTAGCGCATAGTCGCCACGTTTGAGCACAAAGCTTTTAGTGAAGATCACGCCGTCAGCGTTGGTGTAGGTCAACGGAATAGTAAGTACATCTTGCCCTTCTGCTAATCTAAAATGATCCTGTGTGGCCGTAAACAATGAACGTATGCCGTTTTCCATATTATCCGGACCGTTTTTACCTGTCAGGCCGCTCTGAGCCTGGTACACGAATTCCGGCGTGGTTTCCATCAGCAGGAATGGTGTAGCAGAATGCTGTTTATCAGGGAACGCTAACAGATTGGCTTGTTCGATATCGCCGCCGCGCGTATTGATAATCAGAGACAACACGTCAGTTTTCACCGTGATCAGTTTACTGTGATCGCTATTAGCGACAGACTGGCTGGCAGTATCACTATTGACGGCAGTCGTCTCTTTCTGAATTGCTTGTGTTGAAGCGGAAAGCAGATTTTTATCTGTCTCCCACGTCTGCCATATAAGAAAGCTTACGAATAGCAGAGCTATGAGAAGAAGATTGCGTTGCGAATCCATCGTTAATGTTCTCTGTGATTGTGGGGTTTTGGCGGTACGGGATCAGCACCCACAGGGTTCAAGGGATGACATTTTAATATGCGTTTGAGCGTCAACCAACTGCCTTTTATGATACCGAACCTATATATGGCTTCAATGCCATATTGTGCACAGGTTGGGCGAAAACAGCAATGCGGCCCTAATAACGGGCTTATAACGAGTTGATAACTGCGAATCAACCCGATAAGGAGGCGCGATCCAAGCGACAATGCCGTTGCCATAATTTTTTCAAAATTTCTGTCAATGCACGGTTATCCAGATCGGCCACCCCTTTTTTGGCGATTACGATAAAATCCATCGCAGGCAAGGTATGTTGATGTAAACGGAAGCTTTCCCGCGTCAGGCGTTTAATCCGATTACGTTCATGCGCACGCTTAACATGTTTTTTGGCAATAGTAAGACCGATACGAGGATGCCCAAGCAAATTTAAGCGGCCGAGGATGGTGATTTGCGGCGTTCCAACCCGTTGTGGTTGCTGGAAGACAAAAGTAAAATGGCAGGGAGTTAATAAACGTAACTCTCTGGAAAAATGGAGATTAACCACGCGGTGGATATCTTTTATAACTTAGACACGGTCAGTCGAGCGCGGCCTTTTGCACGACGGCGGGCCAGAACTTGGCGACCATTTTTAGTGGCCATACGAGTGCGGAAACCGTGGCTACGGTTACGCTTCAATACGGATGGTTGGAATGTACGCTTCATGGCGATTTTTACCTAAACTTGGATAAGTGACTTCACAACAAAGGCGTTTGGCGACTCCGGCTCGAAAACCGATCGAGACCTTAATCATATACATTAAAAATAAAAAGCAGGATTGTAAGTCTTATACCTTCCTAGTTTTTAGGACAGCATAAGTACCTATGGAGCCCTCCTTTCTAAAATAAATTTAGGAAATTCTCTATTTGAGAGAAGCACAGAAATAGAAGAGCATCAACACATTGTGCTTGGCATTATACGTACGCTGGATGAAATCGCAAGGATCATAAGAATATCCTCAATGCGGGATAATGAATAAGGATTATATAATTATATAACGCTGCTGCTCTGCAGCAGTCTAGCATAATCCCTTTGCTGCACGTCGCCTGCTAAGAGTGATAAGAACAGCCTGTGGATTAAAAGGATCAAAATGTGCAGAAAAGGAAGATCTCTGCCGAGGATTAGTTTATAATCCTAGGTCTTATGATGATCTTTGACTTCAAAATCGTCTCGGCAACCGAATTGCCATAGATTTCCCTCTTACTTAGACTCAGGATCCTGTTATTGCAGCTTTCGGATCATAATCATGAATTTACACTAAATAACATATCTAATTCTTTTCTGTTGTAATCTTGTTCGAGTCAAGTCCGGCCGTGTTACTGCCGCTTTGGCAGTAGTGTCTTGCCCATTTGCAAGATGAGTTACCTGCTACAGAATTCAGCAGGTAGATACGTCCATTACGGGCGGAACTGAACGACAACATGCTATTGCTCTATACGTCAAATCGTTTTGTGCTGGAGTGGGTAAAGAAAAACTATATTAATAATATCAATGATAATGTTGAAAACATTTTAGGCGTATGGAGGCGGTGATAGTGAGCCAACCTGCCAGCCCACAGCATACTATGCAGCCTGTTAGGCAGGCACCTGTGCTTTCCAGTTTAGACACTGCGAGGCACACTTATAGCTTCAATGTTAATCCGAAGCATTCGTTCGAAACCTTTATTGAAGGTAAATCAAAGCAACTGGCACTGGCTGGCATGCGCGGCCGCGCGCCAGGTAGCAGAAAATCCTGGCATAGCCTATAATCCTTTGTTTCTCTATAGCGGCACCGGTTTAAGAAAATTCACCTTTTTCACGCAGTGGGTAATGGCCTTATTGCACGCAAGCTAAATGCTAAAGTGGTCTATATGCATAGTGCACGCTTTGTACAGGATATAGTAAAAGCTATACAGAATAATTCGATTAAAGAATTCAAACGCTATTACCGTTCAGTAGATGCTTTTCTTTTCGATGAAATTCAGTTTTTTGCTAAAAAAGAGCGTTCTCAGGAGGAGTTTTTCTACACGTTCAATGCTCTGTTGGAAGAAAATCAGCAGATTATGCTTAGTTCGGATTGTTATCCGAAAGAGATCAATGGTTTAGAAGATAGCCTAAAATCGCTCTTCGGCTGGGGATTTACTGTGGGTATCGAGCCTCCAGAGCTGAAAACGCGTGTAGCTTTCCTGATCAAGAAAGCGTATGAAAACAACATTTTTCTACCTATTGAAGAAGAGTTCTATTTTGCTAAACAGCTGCACTCCCACTTGCGTGAGCTAGAAGAGGCATTGAACCGTGTGATTGCTAATGCCAATTTTACTAGCCTCGCTTTTACCATAGATTTCGTATTTGAAGCTCTTCGCGATCTTTTAGCGTTGCAAGAAAAACGGATAACTATCGATAATATTCAAAAGAAGGTCTCGAAGTACTACAAGATTAAGGTCTCCGATCTGCTGTCAAAACGGCGATCCCGATCGGTGGCTCATCCTCGCCAGATGGCTATGGCGCTAGCAAAAGAGCTGACCAATAAAATCCTCCTGAAAATTGGTGATGCGTTTAGCGTTCGTAACCATACTACCGTGCTGCATGTGTGCCGCAAGATCGAGCAGCTGCATGAGAAAAATCACGATATCAAGGAAGAGTGCTCTGATTTAATCAGAGCATTATATTCATAATATTATGAAATTTATTGTAGAGCGCGAGCATCTGCTAAAACCGTTGTACCAAGTGGGTAGCGCGTTAGGTAGTCGTCCGACTCTTCCGATTCTAGGCAACCTGCTATTACACGTTAAGGACAGTGTTCTGTCGCTGACCGGAACCGATTTGGAAATAGAGATGGTTGCTAGGATTTCGCTATCACAGGCCTATGAGCCTGGTATTACTACGGTTCCAGCAAGCAAGCTGTTTGATATTTGCCGTAGTTTGCCTGAGGGGGCTGAGATTACCGTCACGCTTAAAGGCAACCGTATGTTGTTGCGCTCTGGCCGTAGCCGTTTTTCTCTTTCGACTCTTCCTGCATCTGATTTTCCTAATCTAGAGGACTGGCAGATTGCAGTGGCGTTCTCTTTAAAGCAAGAGACGCTCAAACGGCTGATTAAGTCTACCCAGTTTTCTATGGCGAATCAGGATGTGCGTTATTACCTTAACGGCATGTTGTTTGAAACAGAAGGGGAAGAACTGCGTACTGTCGCGACCGATGGTCACCGCTTGGCGGTATGTACCATGCCAATTGGTCATTCGTTGCCGTCCTATTCAGTGATCGTACCGCGTAAAGGTGTGATTGAGTTGCTCAGGCTGCTGGATGCTGGAAATACGCCATTGCAGTTACAGATTGGCACTAACAATATCTGCGCCCACGTAGGGAATTTTATCTTTACCTCTAAGTTGGTCGATGGTCGTTTTCCTGACTACCGTCGCGTCCTGCCGAAAAACTCCGACAAGTCGCTGGAAGCAAGCTGTAATTTATTGAAACAGGCATTTGCACGTGCGGCTATCCTGTCTAATGAGAAGTTTCGCGCAGTGCGTCTGCACCTAATTCAGAATCAGTTAAAAATCACAGCTAACAACCTAGAAAAGGAAGAAGCCGAAGAGATCCTGGATGTAAAATACGAGGGTACAGAGATGGAAATTAGCTTTAATGTTAGTTATTTGTTAGATGTATTGAACGCCCTGAAATGTGAAGATGTGCGTCTGCTGCTGACCGACTCTGTTTCCAGCGTGCAGATTGAAGACAGTGCGAGCCAGGTGGCTATATACGTAGTGATGCCCATTCGGTTGTAACGATATTCTATTGATCTGCCGAATTTTTGCCTGAGTGCCAACGCTTGTCTTCAGCATTCGTACATGTTTCCGCGAAAAGGATCTGATTATCCATAGTTCTTCTCCTGATCCGCCTTCTGATTAAAGATATTCGCAATATATCCTTTGCCGATTTAGCGCTCTCATCCCTAGATTCGATTTTCTGGTAGGGGTATGTTATCGCGTGGAAAACTGAAATTATTGATGTGTGCGCTGCGATTTTCGCAGGAGATGAATTTGTCACCCGACATGGCTGTGCTAACTGTATTGATCTGATAGATGATTTTTCCGAACTGGATAGTACCCCTCCGCCACCGTTTACTAGCTAAAATATTAAAAGCCATTCAAGATCAAGTATTTGTCAGTGCTATTAGTGATGAATAGATAGATGATATCATCTGTGAAAAGAGCAAGATGTTCCGCGTGGAACACGGTAAAATAACAGTTCAATTATACGAACTAAAATAAGCGAGAAACGTTGATGTCGAATTCTTATGACTCCTCAAGTATCAAAGTATTGAAAGGGCTGGATGCGGTGCGTAAACGCCCGGGGATGTACATCGGTGACACAGATGACGGCACAGGCTTGCATCACATGGTGTTCGAGGTTGTGGACAACGCGATCGACGAGGCACTCGCAGGCTATTGCAAAGATATTATTATTACTATCCATAAGGATAATTCAGTTTCTGTGCAGGATGATGGCCGTGGTATACCAACCGGTATACATGAGGAAGAAGGAATCTCTGCTGCGGAAGTGATCATGACTATGCTGCACGCGGGTGGTAAGTTTGACGACAACTCCTATAAGGTCTCCGGTGGTCTTCACGGTGTAGGGGTGTCTGTGGTTAACGCCCTGTCGGAGAAACTGGCACTGACGATTTACCGTGATGGTAAAACTAACCACCAGATTTACCGACACGGTGAACCTCAGGCTCCGCTAGCCGTAATTGGTGATGCTAAACATACGGGTACCCTAGTGCGTTTCTGGCCGAGTATGGAAACGTTTAGCAACGTTACTGACTTCGAATATGAAATTCTGGCTAAGCGACTGCGTGAACTCTCGTTTCTGAACTCCGGCGTTTCTATTTGCTTGAGTGACAAACGCGAACAGGGTAAGGCAGATCACTTTCACTATGAAGGCGGAATCAAAGCATTTATTGATTATCTGAACTGTAACAAGACGCCGATTCATCCTCATGTGTTCTATTTCAGCGCAGAAAAAGACGATATCGGTGTAGAAATCGCCATGCAATGGAATGACGGGTTTCAGGAAAAAATCTACTGCTTTACCAACAACATTCCACAGCGTGATGGCGGTACTCACTTAGCAGGTTTCCGTGGGTCGATGACACGTACGCTGAACAGCTACATGGAAAAAGAAGGCTACAACCAAAAGACCAAAGTCAGCGCTACCGGTGATGATGCGCGTGAAGGTTTGATTGCCGTAGTGTCTGTAAAAGTGTTAGATCCAAAATTCTCTTCCCAAACGAAAGAGAAGCTGGTTTCTTCCAAGGTAAAAACCGCAGTGGAATCGCTGATGAACGAGAAGCTGGTCGATTATTTGATGGAAAACCCTGCTGACGCAAAAATTTTGGTTAGCAAAATTATCGATGCCGCGCGCGCGCGCGAAGCGGCGCGTAAAGCGCGTGAAATCACACGCCGTAAAGGTGCGCTCGATCTAGCGGGCTTGCCGGGCAAGCTAGCGGATTGTCAGGAGCGTGATCCGGCGCTGTCTGAACTCTTCCTAGTGGAAGGGGACTCCGCAGGAGGATCTGCCAAGCAGGGGCGTAACCGTAAGAACCAGGCCATTCTGCCGCTAAAAGGTAAAATCCTTAACGTAGAGAAAGCACGGTTCGATAAGATGCTCTCTTCTCAGGAAGTGGGTATATTGATTACCGCGTTGGGTTGTAGTATTGGCCCTGACGAATACAATCCAGATAAACTACGTTACCATAATATTATTATCATGACCGATGCCGATGTCGATGGTGCGCATATTCGTACGTTACTGTTAACTTTTTTCTATCGTCAGATGCCAGAAATTATCGAACGTGGTCACGTCTTTATTGCCCAGCCACCGTTATATAAGGTAAAGAAAGGCAAGAAGGAACAGTATCTTAAAGATGATGAAGCGATGGATCAGTACCAGATTGCATTAGCATTAGATGGCTCGGCGCTTCACATCAACGCTCAGGCACCTGCCTTGCAAAGTGAGCAAGTGGCACTGCTGGTGAAAGAGCATCACAGTGTACAGCGCTTGCTCCATCGTATGGAGCATCGTTATCCGCGTGCATTTTTGAATGCCTTGATTTACCAAGACACCCTGACAGGAAGCGATCTACAAGATCGCACTAAAGTAAACAGTTGGTTGGCGACGTTGATAAAAAACCTCAATGAGGGTGAGATGCACGGTAGCAGCTACAGCGGAACCTTGAGCAATAAGCATGGGTCTACCGATCTGGTTTTGCGCGTGCGCACCCATGGTGTAGATGCTGATTATGTGCTGGACCTAACCTTTATTTACGGTAGCGAATATCAGAAAATTGTGCTTCTGGGTAAAAAACTGCGTAGCCTGTTTGAAGATGGCGCATATATTGAACGCGGTGAGCGCAAAAAATCTATTACCAGTTTCGAACAAGCTCTGGATTGGCTGGTAAAAGAGTCTCGCCGTGGGTTGAACATTCAGCGTTACAAAGGATTAGGTGAAATGAACCCAGAGCAGCTGTGGGAAACTACCATGGATCCGGAAACCCGACGCATGCTGCGCGTCACCGTTAAAGACGCCATGGCTGCAGATGAGTTGTTTACCACGCTGATGAGTGATGCGGTTGAGCCTCGTCGTGCCTTCATCGAAGAGAACGCGTTGAAAGTGAAAGCCGCCAATATTGATATCTAATATGATTTTGACATAAAATTCAGCTGAAGCCAGCAGCGGCACTAGCACCATCACGGAGCGATGGTGACTGATGTGCCCGTGTTAACCAGTCCGTGCTCTCAGTCCCGTTGCCGATAGGGGAGTAGAGTAGCCTACGGATCCTAAGCCAGATACCAGTGACCAGAATATGTTAGAAACGGCCGGTGGCTTTGGAAAAATCTATTGCTGCTCCTCCTGAGAGCAGGATTTTTAACGCGTGATACTGCGATTTCATCTTTTAACGGAAACACAACACTGCCAGTAGCAGTGTGTATTGTTCTGAAAACTACTGCGCAATACTCAGCAGTATAATGAATGCTCATGTTATAAAACCTGCGGGATGTATTTCAGTAAGAAAATTTCTAGACAGAAAACCGATGTATCAATACGCAGATATAAGAAATCCTTCTGTTTTGTTTTCCAGTGATAAGCCAAGCTTAGTTATCTATTATTGCTATCAAAGCAATAAATAAATATATGTTATATAAGCTCTATGAGCTATGCATTTCTCATAAAATAGCCATGCATAGCTCATTAATGCATTGTGGTAGTGATTAACCGGAGGCTACTGCCTGACTACCGAAAAAACATTTATAGCCCTTGCAAATCTGCTTTCCTTTGTCTCCTATGATTGTAACGCCTTCAATCTGAGCTTGCTCAATATTCGGCCTGAATTGTTGAAAGATACGGTGAGGTAGCTAGCTAAGATCTAGCTAAGATAGACGTCAGGGGAATCGAGATTGGAGGACACACGATCCAGTACAGAATAGAAAAACACAGGTGTGATCTAAATTGATATCAAAAAAGCATTTGTATCGCTAGAGGGGAGGGGGGAGGCGATACAAATGCCTACGCTCTCACTACTGCCTGCAGAGAGACCATTAGTTTTATGCTTGATAAGTAGCTTTCTCTACTCTGAGAAAGCTCAGACATCCAATATGAGAATCACAGACACTTACCTACAATTGGTATAGTGTTTTGGTGCGTAAATCGCTATTTTGGTATGTGCTGGTGCAGAAGGAAGCGTTAGAAACGAGCACAAAAAAGAGATCATCGTAAATTTAACTGTACGGACAGCTTCCGATTGTGTGGCATTTAGCTACGAAAAAAGAAGTAGTACTAGTATTGGGTGGTTACTAGGCTTCTAGTAGGCTTTTACGTACGGGCGCCCGTTACGGCAAATGTATGCTGCGCCTGACGGGTTGCATTGTTGTTTGGGCGCATTACTGGAAAAACGTGGTAAAGCGAGCTGAGCGTATTGAAGAATGAAGCCGCTGACGCGGCTTCATAAAAATTATTTCAATATAATTACTTCAATGTTAGTGTGTGAATGATGTTTGCTGCTTCACTTTTCGCCAATTGTTGGTTATCAGCAAGTAGTGTGATTTGCATTGTTAATAATTGGTTAGCTACCTTTCCTAAAAGGAGAGAAGAGTAAACCTGATTTCCGCTACTACCACTGTTAGAGATACTGTCAAGCTGTTGCAGCACATGGCCGTTAATCTCAATGGATTTGTTGGTCAAGACTTGTAAGTTGGCATCGCGGGCTCGCTGATGATCTTCAAGGCGCTGCGCCAATACTGGCAGATTTTCATTGCTACTATCGCCGAGAATCATAATCACAGCGCGCTGGCCGTCATCGTTGGCATAGACATGCATATTATTGGATTGCGAACCTACTTTCCTGCTTTTATCATGCATATCCGCTGGCAGCGTGAACTTAATATTGCCAGATAGCAGCGAGATGCTTTGACTGGCCGATTCTGTAATCGACATATTTTGCGAGGCGGCGTGCTCTGCTGCATTATTGTCATTTTTCTTGCCGTCGCAGGCAGCTAATAGTGCGGAAAGCAACGTAATCCCAAGATGTTTCACTAGCTTCGGCATAAGCATCTGTCTCTTTTATCATGCAGGTACGGGTAAATTACTATATCGCACCCTATTCTCTGGAGAAACTCAAGCGTTTTGTTGTCATAAAACCTATTTATGACGGGTTCCTGATGCGACATATCTACATAGGGTAAGATATTCTGTTACTACTCAGCACAGGTGTTAAGTGAGGGGTTTACTTGCGCAATCTAGGATTGCGGTGAGATTTACTCAAACGCTTGAGTACCATATTTAGCATCATACTTTGTATCACCAAGAAGAAAAACAGGCTAATCAGCAATTTGAAATTGTAATCGATCAATGCGATTTTTACTCAGTTTACTGCTGATGAAGGGATCTATGCTGTGATAGCAGGAAATAAAGAAGGCTCGCTATCGCTTAAATTATAGAACAGTATGAATTCCGTAGGTCTGCTAATCCATTACGCCTTACCCTGATGTAGGCGATAGGGGCAACTACGATATTAAAACTGACTAGTGGACTGTATCCTTGCCTTTATCCCTTATAAAATAAAGATGATACCACATAGAAAAGCATCAGCTTGGGGCACCATCACTATAAAAATAATCCGGCTAGGTAGTTATGCCGCTAAAAATATGCATGGAGAGATCGGTAGCAAGAAAGATAAACGAGAAGGAAAGGAGAAGATTCCCTAGCGGGAACGCAACCCGAAGATTGGGATCTAGATCTGTATCAGATAGTTGCTGGAGGCAATGATCAGATAAGCTGGCTAAGGCGCTTACTCGGTACTAAATGAAACATAGCAATGTAACCTTTTAGTGATTTTGGGGTGGGAAAACTTCAAAGTTGTGCTATTAAGCATGGCATTATGCCGTGTAATGCATACTGCATTATTCAAGACGACTGATACAGTCTACAAGAGGTAGCAGCGCGCAGCGCTGATACGCTGTTAGGTAAATATTGCAAGGGAAAATTATGCGTAATGAATATTATAGATTGCACAGAAACTATGCGGCATAAATTGCTGTGGTTTTGATAGCAAGCCAGCCGACACAGCACAGGTCGGCCGTTATATATGCCTTTATGCTACTCCCGAGAACAATAATGACTGACATATTCTTTTATCCGGATAAAACCCTTGATACACAGGGGCTACGCTGCCCTGAACCAGTGATGATGGTGCGTAAAACCCTGCGTCAGATGGAGAAGGGGCAAACGTTACTCATTCTGGCGAATGACCTGGCAACCACGCGTGATGTGCCGGGATTTTGTATCTACATGGAGCACGAGCTTCTAGGGCAAGAGACGGCATTACTGCCATACCGTTACCTCCTACGCAAGAAGTAGGTTTTCTGACGCTACTCAGTTATTTTGTTTTGTGCGCCGTAATAACCGTAGCGCGCTAGCAGTCACCAGCGCTATGCCACCAGAAGCACAGAGCACTTTCTGCCATCCATACTCCGGGTAATCCTAAATTCTGGTTATCTGAAAGATGCTCTCAGCCACCAGTGTAATATTGGTATATTGCCGGATATTGTTACGCGTGGCGAGCGAAAGCTGAATCATCTCTTCCGAGTTCACTCAGCCGATTATTAGTGAGTACCGCAGCAGGGGGGTTCAGGGATACATCGTTAATACCAGCTTCTCCACCATCACTGCTCGGTGGACCCTAGATTCATCTCGCGCCTGACATCCACTGTCAGTAGACAGTAGCTATTGCTGTATAGTTAATCCTAGCATAGATTCGATTGCCACCGCTAAATGTAGGTTATCCGGTGAGCATGGTGCAGCGAATCCCCAGGTTGCGCAATGCCTCTACTTATCGAAGGCGAGGGGATTGATGGTGCAAAAATCTCCAGCGCGGCGCCGTCTTTAACTAGCATACGCGTCAGATGGCAGCTATACCTGGCACCGCTTTTTAATCACGGCATCGTAGCGCAGTGTCTAATATTGACCTGTGCTCTCTATGATCTGCACGGATCATAGTTGCAGTTTCTAGCATAAATGCATCAGTACGCTTACGCTGCAGCTGGAGCCGCTGTGCTGCATAGCGCGCCTAGTATAAACAGAGCAGCCTGACCATAGTAGCTTCGCTAGTTGCGCTAATCAACAATTCGCCCAACTCGGAAAGACTCAGACTCATCAGTGTTTTCGATGCTAAAGGGGAGGAGCGTACTGCTGCGAATTACTTTAATTACCTGTAAGAGCAGCTGCGCATACAAGCTGTGTGTTTGCGATAACTACTATTGCTGAATTGCGTGCTGTAAATAGTGAAAGTAATTCTCTGACTGCTGTCAACATAGAAAACAGAACAAGAAAATCTTGTTCGCGCAAGGATACAGCATAACTAGAAACCAGATGGTGTAGAGAAAGATAGCAGGTCGAATCGGCACCGATGGTGAAAGTATGCACTGTACTGCTAGCAACAGCTGGATATTAGCGACTAACCGTTACCAATATACCGAGCATAATAAATAATCTTTGCCGTTTTCATCACGGCGTTTCCCAGGCCAGTGCGAGCAATAGCGCCAATGGTAATTAGCTTGAGTAACTACCCTGCTAGGGTAGCCCCTGTCTGGCGGGCATCAACATAGAGGTAACCTAAAAATAAAAATAGAAATAAACGACTAGAGAATAGCGTATACTTATTACTTTATTTTATTTTTTCTTATTTAGTGTAGAAAGATTGCACGCGAGATGAACAACTTAGTTGTGACAAGTGCGAAGTAGTGGACTTCATACTATACTGACAGTAGTAATAATCGTTTTTATACACCTCATCACGATTTATCTAAGGGGGACGATTGTTTAATGAATTAGCGCTGTGGTAGATTTAGTTTATAAATAACAGTAAACATTATAACCTTTACGTGCGGGAAAAGTAGAGTGCAAAGCAGTCTGTTTAGTTTTATTGAGATTGAGGATTTTGTTTTTTGACTGGCTCCTGGCCCCTTAAAACCCTGCTTGTGGAACCTTCCACTAAAAATCTAAAAATTAGAGTTTTTTAGTGTAGATTGTAGTTTACTTGCGTTGAAAGAGGTGATCCACATTGATGCACTGATGGAGAAAGCGGCTTCCCGTCTTGTTGAACTGGGTGACAAGATGACCGCTTTCCCTTTCCTTACTGGAAAAACATTAAAGAACTCACTTTTGTCCTTCACACCTGACCCGCATAGGATTTTTTGCACTCCTATTGAACTGGACATCCTTAATCTCTTTCTTCATCAAGAGTTTAAATACTAGAATAGAAAAATACGTGATTCTAGCTCTCGGCTTAGGCGCCGCTTTCTTTACCGTGGCGCTGGCACGTAACAACAGCACCTAAAACCTTGCATTAGCAGCGTAAAATTACCATGGAAACCAGCATGGTGCTGCTCAGCGAGCGGAGAAATTGCGCAATGAGTTTAGTGATTGAAAAACTTTCATACACAGATCATCAATCATTAGGCACAGATTTATTCAAATCATTTTCTATCTCTTTATGTTTTATGGGTGTCTGCCTGACAGGCATACAGCCTGTATGCTACTTGTCCCACAACTTTTTTACAGAATAACGTTCCGCAGTGACTAGAATCTCGATCTTGCCATTCTCCGACTTGCTTTTCACATAAATCTACGCCTCAGCTGCCACTGTCAGTCTCTAGTCCTGCTATTCCAGAAAGGTGAGCGAATTGTATTCTATTAAGCTTGGAGAAGGGGGGTGTGTTGAGAAACACCACGTCATAAGATTCACTGCCTGCGCCAACCAGTTTAACGTATTAGCATTAATAATACTGCAGGCATTTTCCGTTTTCAACAATACAGCATTCTGTTCCAGTGTTGCCTAGAAACACTGCATTCGTCTCTCAGCAGAGTGCATATATGTGCCGAATAGTATGACAGCCATTCAAATCTCAACGCGCATACTGCCCTGAATCCTTGCAGAAAACTAGCCTTTTGAATGACCTGCGCCAGCGAGTTAAACAGTATTTCACGAATGCGCTCGGTGTTGGGACGCAACAAGCCTAGGGCTGCTCGGAACAGGAATTCCTGTCTGCATCATGTACGCAGGTGCATGTTTTTCCATCGTCTGTTTATTTCAGAACTCCAATTTTCTAGGTGCAGAGATTTTCTATCGAAAACAGGTGGAGACTATTCTCCATGTGGGTTAAAAGGGAAGGGAATGTTAATATTAGGTTTATCTGCGCTAAGGCATGATTTTAATATGCCCCTTTATCGAGATGAACTATTTGGTTACCAAGATTTTCGCCATCTGCTCTGCTATGATGCGTGTTGCTGCCGGGCGGAAAGTAGTATACTTTACTGTCAACAGTAGTATGGCAGTGGGCGCGATTGCAATATGACAAAAGAGAAAAAACGCGGTTTCTTTTCCTGGCTAGGATTAGAGCGTCAGGAAGAGGAACGGACTGAGCAACCGCAAGAGGAAGAACATCAGCAAGATGTTAAGCACCCTCAGAAAAGGAATCTACTTGTAGTATCCGACGCTCATGCCGAGATGCAAAACAAAGTGCTTAACGTGCAGGCTAAGATTCACGCAGAACCACTGCCATTCACCGGCAGTAAGAAGGTGCACGAGCAATTCCCAGCAGAACAGCTAGAATCATCTTTGATTGCTGATATGGTTGAAATCAATGAGAGAGTAGACCGTGAAGAATTATTAGTGGATGCAGAGGCACAGACTATTCTGCAACTACAAGACTTTCTGAAATCGCAAGGCAGTAGTGATGAGCAGAAGCCGATTAAAACAGAAGAAAACGTTGCTGAGTCTGTATCCGTCGCACAAGAGCAGGAGGGGCAGACTAAGGAGAGGTTTTTCGCTCGATTAAAACGTAGCCTGCAAAAAACTAAAAAACATATCGGTTCCGGATTTATTGGATTCTTTCGTGGTAAGAAAATCGACGAGGATCTGTTTGAAAAATTAGAAGAGCAATTATTAATTGCAGATCTCGGTATAGAAACAACGCGCAAGCTTATTGCTAACCTTACTGAATGCGCAAGTCGTAAGCAGTTAAAAGATGCTGATGCTCTGCTAGTAAAACTGAAAGAAGAAATGGGCGCTATCCTAAATAAGGCAGACGAACCGCTAAATGTAGGCGGAAAAACTCCTTACGTGATTCTGATGGTGGGTGTTAATGGTGTAGGTAAAACTACCACCATCGGTAAACTAGCTCGCCAGTTCCAGGCACAGGGTAAATCAGTGATGCTAGCCGCCGGAGATACCTTCCGTGCTGCTGCCGTAGAGCAGTTGCAGATATGGGGTCAGCGTAACAATGTAGCTGTAGTCGCGCAGCATACGGGTGCTGATTCTGCCTCGGTGATTTTTGATGCCATTCAAGCGGCGAAAGAGTGTGGTGCTGCTGTGCTGATCGCTGATACCGCAGGGCGCTTGCATAACAACACGCATATGATGGAAGAATTAAAAAAAATTGTCCGCGTGATGAAAAAATTGGATAAGTCTGTTCCGCATGAAATCATGTTGACGCTGGATGCTAGCTTCGGGCAAAACGCGATCAGACAGGCGAAACTATTTAATGATGCCGTCGGATTAACCGGTATCACCCTAACTAAGCTCGACGGCACGGCGAAAGGCGGGGTGATCTTTGCTATTGCCGATCAGGTTGGTATTCCTATCCGCTATATTGGAGTAGGAGAAGGTATTAACGATTTGCGTCCTTTTAAGGCTGATGATTTTATTGAGGCACTTTTTGCCCACGAGGACTGATATCATCGTGATGATAAACATCTTGTCCTAAAGTAGGTTTGTCTGATATGGAAAAAGAGTCAGGCAATCCGCAGAACGGAATATCCCACGCTGCAATTGACTAACTGTCTATCTGTATGAAAAGATAGACTGACCTCAGTGCTCGATCGAGGTGCAGTCATAGCTATCGCGGTTAGTGGTATTCTGTTGAGTTTTGGAGTATTCCTAGTTATCAGGAATAACTAGCCTTTTATTATTTTTAGTCTCCGTAAAACGATTAATGTCATGAAGCTGATTGAGGCGACAGATAGATTTATTTTACGTTCCAGCCTCAAGACGTTGGTCTAGAATCTCTCCTCTGTGCTTGATCAAGTTTCGGCGGAGTTGATTAGTAGGCGCTGTTGCTGTGACTGGGTTCACCCGGTAAGATTTTTATGTTTTTTTTAGAGCCTAACTAAGAAATAGATAGGTTTATATTGATCTCTCTCCTTCATGTAATGAAGATACTATTTATAAATGAAATAATGGAACTTACGGCATCTTGTACATCATAAGTTATGTGTCAGAGAATGGCAGAAGATTCAGCGGTTTTGTTGTATTTAATGTGATGTTTAATGCTGTACTTTATCCTATCAAAGCCAATTGAAGAGGGTCCGTATGAGCAAAGATATGCAAACTTTCATCCTAGTTCCCCAGGGTAGTCTAGAAGGATATATTCGTGCTGCCAACGCCTATCCGATGTTGACGGCGGAAGAAGAGCAGGCACTGGCTGAACGGCTGCATTATGAGGGAGATCTAGAATCGGCGAAAGCGTTGATTCTTTCGCATCTGCGCTTTGTGATTCACGTCGCCCGTACGTATGCTGGTTATGGATTGCCTCAGGCTGACTTGATTCAAGAAGGGAATATCGGTTTGATGAAAGCTGTACGCCGCTTCAATCCAGAAGTGGGCGTACGCCTGGTGTCCTTTGCTGTGCACTGGATCAAAGCTGAAATTCATGAATATGTATTGCGTAACTGGCGTATTGTTAAAGTCGCTACTACTAAAGCACAGCGCAAGCTATTCTTTAATCTGCGTAAGACCAAACAGCGTCTGGGCTGGTTTAATCAGGACGAAGTAGAATTGGTAGCCCGTGAGTTAGGCGTGACCAGTAAAGATGTACGCGAAATGGAATCTCGCATGGCCATGCAAGACATGACATTCGATCCTGCACCAGATGACGAGCCGCATGATGGGCAAGCGATGGCTCCAATGCTGTATCTACAAGATAAATCTTCTGATTTTGCCGATGGTATCGAAGAAGCTAACTGGGATCATCACGCAGCGGATAGGCTTAACTCCGCATTGGATAGGCTAGATGAACGTAGTCAGCATATTATTCGAGCGCGTTGGTTGAATGAATACAATAAATCTACTCTGCAGGAACTAGCCGATCAATACGGAGTTTCTGCAGAACGTGTGCGTCAGTTAGAGAAAAACGCTATGAAGAAAATGCGTGCGGAGATTGAAGGATGACGGAAAAGAGCTATCTATAATATTAGTGCTTCATAGCATAAAAATAAACAGCAGATACCTGTCTTTTTTATGCTCTACTCTATAGTAGCCTGTTGCGATCTTATCTTTAATGTCTTTGACATTAGATAGAATTAGTACTTGATCACGCTTGAAATGGTTGTTCTGCATTAGAACAATCGACCCTTTTTCTCTTTTGATATCTAGAAAGCTGCGGATTACTAGTCTGGATTCTGATAAGAGCTCGACATGCAGCCAACTACATCGTGAATACCATCACTCCGCAGCGTATTGCCTTGCTGAACAGCCAGCCAAGCTGGCAGCCTGTCAATATTCGGATAAGCTAGTTCAGAGGTAATAGCATAAAAATTAACTCAGGACCCTAGCAAAGCTAGGCTACTCACTGTTTCCTGGAATAAGTGATCTCAGCAACTCCAACACACACTTTGGGTGTGCCTATTTCGCACTAGTATTGCGATATTCTCAATATTCTTTTTCTTTGGAAAAGAATAGGAACACGTCATCTCATCTATTTTGCCGAAATAGGTCACTGTCCACTATACACACGCGATCCCAGCGTTTTTAGCGATTATATAGCTAAAAATGCTTTTACTGCATCCACCTCGAAAAAACTGGTCCGAGTTCAGCATCAAATAAAAGAACTACTTGGAGTCAAGTGATGTCATTTAATACACTAGAAACAGCACCAGATTGGTTATAATAATGACACCGAGCGTATCCAGTCTGGCATACGTTCCTCCCTGTTTTCAATACGCTGAACAGTTCTAACACTCAAAGAGTGGAGTTCTCTGTCAATTGCTCTTAGAGCAGGCTCGGGTAAAGAGCAGTTTTTTGATCGGATGGGTTATTCAGAGTCGTTTTTTTCATAGCTTTTTTATCACAGCAGCATGCAACATGCCCTCAAACTATGTTCTCTCAGCCAGAGAGAACACGCAAGCTACTTGACAATCGTATGAAATAAAAATTATACATGTTATTATATAATGAGATGACTTTCATTTTGAAATAAAATCTGATGCAAAAAATTAGAACAGCTTTCTTGCCGTTTCCAGCCAATCACGCTTGAAGGGCCGTTTCATGTTCTTAATAGCATTGATGATATCGTGATGCACCATTTTTTCATTCTGGATACCCACACAGCGACCGCCATAGCCTTGCAGCAATAGCTCAATGGAGTATGTCCCCATTCGCGATGCTAGAATACGGTCATAAGCTACCGGAGAACCACCGCGTTGAATATGCCCCAGTACCGTAGAACGCGTTTCACGCCCACTCGCTCTTTCAATATAGCGAGCTAGTTCATCAACGTTGCAAATATGTTCAGTGATGGCAACGATTGCGTGTTTCTTCCCTTTTTCGATGCCGTCCTTGATTTCATCTACTAGATCGTCTGGTTTGAATTCTTCTTCCGGCAATACAATAAACTCACAGCCCCCGGCTATCGCTGCGGCCAGCGTCAGGTCGCCGCAGTGACGCCCCATCACTTCCACAATAGAAATGCGCTGATGTGAAGAAGAGGTATCACGTAATCGGTCGATTGCCTCCAGTACGGTTTCCAGCGCGGTGAAATACCCAATAGTGTAGTCGGTACCTGCTACATCGTTATCGATGGTACCAGGCAACCCAATACAAGGGAAACCTATTTCTGTTAGGCACTTAGCTCCTAGATAAGAACCGTCACCTCCTATCACCACCAGCGCATCTAGACCACAGTTTTTCATGTTCTGTACAGCGACCTCCCGTACTTGATTATCCTGAAATTCAGGGAAGCGTGCCGATCCTAAAAAGGTGCCGCCGCGGTTGATAACGTCAGAGACGCTATAGCGATCTAATTGCTTCATGCGATCCTGGTACAAACCCTGAAAACCATCATAGATACCGTAGACTTCCAAACTTTCTATCAGCGCCGCGCGTACTACGCCGCGAATCGCCGCATTCATGCCGGGCGCATCGCCACCGCTCGTCAATACTCCGATTTTTTTAATCACAACAACCTCTAGAGTTGTAGATGTAGTTTTGCAGGATGTTTCTATCGGACGGATCGCTGTAAAAAACCATCGCTCACCTTCTTACTTAACCATATTATAGATAGAAAAATTCTTGAGCTGAACTGATTCGATTCAGTCAAAATAATAATATAGCATAATCCATTTTCCCACCCATCACAGTTCTCAAACAAAAATAGTGTGGATTGGAGATCCATACCTCAACGCGTCTGCGTTGTTCTTTAAGTTTGACAGAGGAAGGCTAATGATTATCACCTTAGTATCCTTGTCTTTTTTTAAACTTTTTAATCGATGGCCTTTAACGATATTACCCGCGCCGTCAAGTAAGTAGGATAAAGTTGCCTCAACTAATTTTATCGCGCGATATAATACCGATACCCCGCCTAGGCAGGCGGATATCGTAGCATAGAGAGATTCTCCTGAAGTCTCATAAATCCCAGCTTGCAGCTAATCTGCATTACAACCATAGCGTAATAATGTCAAAATCGTTTTTACCACGCAATCGCGTGCGCTGATGCTCAGCGAGCATTCCAGAAAACTAGGGCTTTCTTTATTCATAAATAAAATTTTTAACTTATTAACGTGATTAATTTACGTGGAAAGAAAAGAATAAAAAAGCGCACCTAAAACCGGATGCGCTGTTGCTGCATTACTACATTACGCTCGCTTAGCTTCTGCTGCAGCTTTTACGATCACGGAAAAGGTATCGGCTTTCAGAGAGGCACCCCCCACAAGTGCTCCATCGATGTCCTGCTGAGTGAAGAGCTCTGCCGCGTTTGCTTCGCTAACCGAGCCACCGTACTGAATGATGACCTGATCGGCTACCGACTTGTCCTGCTTCGCTATATGGTCACGGATAAACTTGTGTACTGCTTGTGCTTGAGCGGGGGCTGCTGATTTGCCTGTACCGATTGCCCATACCGGTTCGTAAGCGATTACCGCGCCGTTAAACGCTGCCGCACCCAATGTGTTCAATACCCCATCCAACTGATGAGCTACAATGGCCTCGGTTTCTCCAAGTTCGTTTTCACCGATGCACAGCACGGGAATCAGCCCAACCTCTTTCAATACGCCAAATTTTTTCGTAATAATTTCATTGCTTTCTTTATTATAAGTACGGCGTTCAGAGTGGCCTATGATGATGTATTTTGCACCGATGTCTTTTAGCATAGTAGCAGACGTTTCACCTGTATAGGCACCGGATAGATTAACATCGACATTTTGCGCGCCGAGGGCAATATGGCTCCCGGCTAATTGATGATTTGCCTGATCTAGATACAGATCAGGCGGTGCGATAGCCACATTGCAGCCAGTAACCGTGCTAAGTTCTTTACGCAAACCGGTGATTAGTTCGATCACCATATGCGTGCTGCCGTTCAGCTTCCAGTTACCCATTACGAATGGATGACGCATTTATTCCTCCGAATAGGGATAAAAGTAATTTTGTTTTAGACAGTATAAATGAAAAAATCCCGTGAGAAGCTCGAATTTTCATCACTCGATACCATCGCGATTACGATTCAGATAGCGTTATCTTAATCGGTTCAACAGCGAATATTATCTCTTTTCCCCCATCATCTACGACTACATCTCGCAATGCGCCTTCCGTTTGCTGATAAAGCTAGGACGTTTTCCGATATCCAAATTCGAATATCTTCTTAGTGTTTTGTTCATCTTATAGCGATGGAATGAAATAATGCAGCATTGCGGCCGTATACTGAATCGCTTGTGCGCGACACGCTCCGGCTTCAGTATCATCTAGTGGGGATTGGTAGGTAAGTAAGGCCTGGTTTTTATTTTTCTAGCACCTAGCTATAGGGTCGTTGAGGCTGGAGTAGCTTGGCTTTGCTTCTACAGCTATTTATTCTATGTTTTCTTTTACCAATAATGCTCACTGGTAATATGTCCCGGGCGGCGCCGCAAATGCTTGATCATCTGCCGTTGCTCTTTCAAGCATTGGTAAGTATCTCGCACCATTTGCGGATTACCGCACAACATAACATGGCTGGTTTCAGCATTCATCGGTAACCTGACTGCCTTCTCTAACGCACCGCTGCTGATGAGCGCTGGCAGGCGTCCTGTCAGTGAACCGGACTGTATTTCTCGGCTGACAACGGTTTGTATACGCAGTTTGTCGCCATAACGTAACTGTAGCTCTTGTATCTTGATCCTGTAGCTAAGGTCATTGGCAAAACGTGCAGCATGTACCAGCACAATATGCTGGAAACGCTCCAAATCCTTCCCTTCCTCTAAAATAGACAGATAAGGACCGATAGCGGTACCAGTCGCGAGCATCCATAGCGTATTGCAGTCAGGCACTTCTTCCAGTACAAAGAAGCCGGCTGCATCTTTAGTTATCTCCAGTTGCATTCCGGGCCGCAAAGCGTGTAAATGTGGGCTAAGTTTTCCTTTCATCACGGTCACCAGATAGAACTCAAGATTAGGATTGCTAGGGGCGTTCACGTAGGAATAGGCGCGATGAATTCGCTCTCCGCCAATTTCCAATCTCACTTTAGTATACTGGCCCGCATTAAACACAGAAATCGTTGCCTCAACCTGAATGCTAAAAAGGCTGTCGGTCCAATTTGTCACCTGAATTACATTACCGGTTACCCACTCTGCCATAGTGATGTACTCCTGATATTTTTCAGCCACTCAGGCTATTCTCTTGACGAAGCAGTGCGTCAGGAGAGAGGGTCTTCAATATACGCAATTTTTTAATAAAAGTGCAACAAGTAATGTGATAGCCATAGTGACTTCATGCTGTTACAGCAGGCAGTTATGCAATGAGAGATCTTCGCGATTGAGATAATATCGTATAATAAAGACACTGGATGGTATGTGATTTTTCGCGAATCAAACGAAGACGTACCCACGCCTTTATAAGCGACCTAGCATATCGCTATATAAAGTTTGGATTATCCTCCACGGAAATCGCACTATCCGGTGCGCTAGCGATACGATACAGCACATCTGATTTTTCTGTAAGGCATATAGGTTAAAATAGAAACCGAGAAATCGCTTTCAGGAATGGCGAACATTTTCACGCCCAAGCCCAATTATTGCATCTCAGCATTTTCGCATTATAGCGCAGAATTATCAGCATGATCACCGTAAGCTTCTATACTGATTTGCTAATTTTGCTGGCGATATTGTGCAGATTGTTTGCCAGCGGCAATATGAGGTAGATAGCGCTTTTGTTTTGCGAACCGAAGATCAGCTTTTCTATTCTCCTGTTTTCCGCTAGCCAGTTTAGGTTTCATGAAAACCTATCTATTAGGCAAATAAGAAAAAGGGATTGAGAGGGATTTGTCTATACTCTCCGTAGGTGGTAGCAGGATGATATCAAGGGAGTAGAGTAGGGCATGCATTGAGCATAACTAAGTATAAATAAAGGCAGAGATAGTGACGCTTCCCTATAGGCTATAGGCAGCGTTTTATACGTTAACGATATCCAAGATTGCAGCTTTACGGATCAAAGGTATCTACAGCATAAAGACATAAACATCCGATGCTCCAGAACAGATGTATTGCACACAAAATAATCACGCGACGTGAGCGCAAGGCTTCACTGTAGTTGCATAGATATTTTCTATTTTGGGATCCCCCATTCCGCCTAGAACCCAGCTTTTTACTGGGCACTTCTCTATCGATAATATCGATTTCTCGCCAGATGAAGACTTGAATCAAGTAGCCGCAGACGATAGACATCCACAGCTCGGCGACATGCTTTCTCAATACTAAAAAGCTATTGGCGTGCGAGTGTTCCTCTGCTGCGCCCTTGATTTTTCTGCGAGAATTATTCGTGATCTTCCCACGCTTGAGTACGCGAAACAGCTTTCTTCCAGCCGCTATAACGGACGTTACGTTCTACTGTTTCAATGCTGGGGCGGAATTCACGTTCTATCGTTGCCTTGCTCTTCACTTCATCTAAATCATTCCAGAAGCCCGTAGCCAGACCTGCCAAGAATGCTGCACCCAGTGCAGTGGATTCACGTACTTCAGGGCGTTCTATGCGAGTGCCGAGAATATCGGACTGAAACTGCATCAGGAAGTTGTTAACAACAGCACCGCCGTCAACGCGAAGTGATTGCAGACGTGTACCTGAATCAGCCTGCATGGCATCCAGCACATCACGCGTTTGATAAGCAATGGATTCCAGTGTTGCCCGGATGATGTGGTTAGAGTTTACGCCGCGTGTCAGGCCGAAGATGGCCCCACGGGCGTACGGGTCCCAATACGGTGCGCCCAGCCCAGTAAAGGTAGGTACAACGTAGACGCCGTTAGAATCTTTTACCTTAGTGGCGAAATATTCAGAGTCTCTAGAGTCACCGATCAGTTTCAGTTCATCACGCAGCCATTGGATAGAAGCACCGCCTACAAACACGGAACCTTCTAGTGCATAGTTTACTTCACCACGCGGGCCGCAGGCGGTGGTGGTCAGCAGTCCATGTTTGGATTGCACCGCTTCTTTGCCGGTATTAATTAGCAGGAAGCAGCCCGTACCGTAGGTGTTTTTTGCCATACCAGGCTGAACGCAAAACTGTCCATAAAGTGCCGCTTGCTGGTCTCCAGCGATACCGGCGATAGGAATACGTGTTCCTCCTTTACCACCAATGTTGGTTTGACCATAAACTTCGGAAGAAGGACGCACTTCTGGCAGCATGTTACGCGGAATTTCAAGTTCTTCCAGAAGACAATCATTCCAATTCAACGTCTTGATATTAAATATCATAGTACGTGAGGCGTTGGTGTAATCAGTTACGTGTGCGCGGCCCTGGGTCATTTTCCAAATCAGCCATGTATCAATCGTACCAAACAGTAGTTCGCCACGTTTGGCTTGCGCGCGTGTGCCTTCTACGTTGTCTAGAATCCACTTCACTTTAGTGCCAGAGAAGTAGGGATCAACTACCAGGCCAGTGTTCATGCGGATATAATCTTCTAGGCCTTGTTTTTTGAGCTTTTCACAAATATCAGCGGTGCGACGGCATTGCCATACGATGGCGTTGTAGACCGGTTTGCCAGTCTCTTTTTCCCACACCACCGTAGTTTCACGCTGGTTTGTGATGCCGATACCGGCCACTTCGTCAGAGTTGATATCTGCTTTGGCCAGTACTTCAACCAGTGTAGCGCTTTGCGTTGCCCAGATTTCCATCGGATCGTGTTCTACCCAGCCCGCTTTAGGGTAAATCTGGGTACATTCGCGCTGAGAAATAGCGATGATGTTGGCATCATGATCCAGTACGACAGCGCGGGAGCTGGTAGTACCCTGATCCAACGCGACAATGTATTTTTTTTTCGATGTCATCGATTCTAATCCTGTTGTATCGCGGGTAAAAAGCGTATGCCGTAGGGTCTCTATCGCTTTGGGTTCTTCAATGTGCTAAGTTTCTTTAGCTTCTACTGAGCAGACATCGCAAGGCAAATTACGGCCGATCAAGGCTCGGTAGGCGAAGGCTCCTAGGAACTTTCCGAGAAAATAAGGAATATCACGTGCCCCAATAAAGGCCATTTTTCTCCAGACTGCAAGATAGAGAAACAGCTTCGGACTGATATTACGTGCAGGGTTGTTAAGGCGTGCTGCAGAAATAGCAGCAGTCATATAAACCGCCACCGTAACGCTAAAACTATAGACGGCACTGATTTTTGATTGATCAAAGCTGGCAACAGCAAGCTTTAACTTAACGCTACCATGCAACAACTCCAAAGAGGATTAGCAGAGCGGTGAAGAGAAACTCGGCGATACCTTGTACTTTTAAGATTAGCACTCTTGAGTGACTCCTAATGGCTTCCTATATATATGGGGCTACAGAGTAATATTTAGGCTGATGACAAAGAAAGACTGTGTATACATATGTGGGAAGCGTTAATTTAACGTGAATGTTCTAAAATAAGAAATATTGAAATTAAACTGTGTGTTGTTCGTCATAAAAACAACCACAGTAGCTGTCTATTAGACAGTCGCCTTGAAGGATAGACATGCTAGTTGATTTCCATCCTCAACCTAAGCTTGATAGTGAGTATAAAATAGCAGCGAGCTACGCAGCTCACTGAGGCAAACGGCCAGAATTATTTTTCTCGCTAAGGAGATCTTTTTCAATTTCGCGCAGTTTGTTAATGTTCACTACTGCCGTGCCAAGCAGTCCAAGTCCACATAGCGCAGCGGAAATGAAAAAGGTACTGTCTATGATCGCTGGCCAAAAACGTAAATAGGCGAAGTATCCTCCAGACCTCCGTTTTTTGCTAAAAAGAGTGTTTGCGCAACAGGACAACTCCGAGTTGGAGGGAGGATTATAAGATAAAACGTCTCAGATCTTCATCTGCTACAAGCTTATCCAGGTGGCTGTAAACGTATTCTGCGTCAACTGTAACCGTTTGGCCGCCCATCTCGCTTGCATCGTAAGAGATCTCTTCAATCAAACGTTCTAAAACGGTATGCAAACGACGTGCGCCAATGTTCTCGGTATGCTCGTTGACCTGCCAAGCGGCCTCGGCAATCCGACGAATGCCATCCGCAGTGAAGAGGATATCAACGCCTTCTGTCGCCAGCAGCGCTTTGTGCTGTTCTGTCAATGATGCGCTAGGCTCTGTCAAAATGCGTTCGAAGTCTTCTGTAGTCAGCGCTTGCAGTTCGACCCGGATAGGCAAACGTCCTTGCAGCTCAGGGATCAGGTTTGATGGACTAGAAACCTGAAATGCTCCAGATGCGATAAACAGAATATGATCGGTTTTTACCATGCCATGCTTGGTGGATACCGTACATCCTTCTACCAATGGTAGCAGATCGCGCTGTACCCCTTCACGGGAGACATCCGGACCGGATGTTTCCCCATGTTTACAGATTTTATCGATCTCATCGATAAACACGATACCGTGCTGTTCAACGGATTCGATGGCCTGCTGTTTTAGCTCTTCTGGATTAACCAATTTTACAGCTTCTTCTTCTACTAGAAGCTTGAACGCATCTTTAATTTTTATCTTATGCGTTTTCTGCTTCTGGCCGGCCAGATTCTGGAATATGGACTGTAACTGGTTCGTCATCTCTTCCATGCCTGGAGGTGCCATAATTTCAACGCCAACGGGGGTTGCCGCCAGATTGATTTCAATTTCTTTATCATCCAGCAGTCCTTCACGTAGTTTTTTTCGGAATATTTGACGTGCTGCGGAAGGTTCTTGCAGCTCTTCTGTTTGACCCCAGTTATTTTTTGCTGGTGGAATCAGCGCATCTAAAATACGTTCTTCGGCCATCTCTTCGGCGCGGAAGCGGTTTTTTTCAAGTGACTGCTGGCGCATCATCTTGATAGAGGCATCTGTCAGATCGCGGATGATGGAATCAACTTCCTTGCCGACATAGCCGACTTCAGTAAATTTAGTAGATTCCACTTTGATAAACGGGGCGTTAGCTAGCTTAGCCAGACGACGGGCGATCTCGGTTTTACCGACGCCTGTGGGCCCGATCATCAGGATATTCTTAGGTGTCACTTCATGGCGTAATACGTCGGAAAGCTGCATACGGCGCCAGCGATTACGCAATGCAATTGCCACCGCACGTTTAGCCTTGTGTTGACCGATAATATAGCTGTCGAGCTCGCTGACGATTTCGCGCGGGGTCATTTCAGACATAATGTGCTTCCTTACGCCTTGGCGGCTAATTCTTCAATTGTGTGGAATTGATTGGTATAGATGCAGATATCACCTGCAATACCCAGAGATTTTTCAACGATCTCACGCGCACTAAGCTCTATATTTTCCAGAAGTGCTCTGGCTGCAGCTTGTGCATAAGGGCCACCAGAACCGATAGCAATCAAATCGTTTTCTGGTTGAATCACATCTCCATTACCAGTGATGATGAGTGACGCGCTTTCATCTGCGATGGCCAGCAGTGCTTCTAGACGGCGTAACATGCGATTAGTACGCCAGTCTTTCGCTAATTCCACTGCAGCCTTGACAAAATGGCCTTGATGCAGTTCAAGCTTACGTTCAAACAACTCGAACAGCGTAAAGGCGTCAGCGGTGCCGCCCGCAAAGCCAGCGATAACCTTGTTGTTATAAAGACGTCGTACTTTACGTACGTTGCCCTTCATAACAGTGTTTCCTAATGTAGCTTGGCCGTCGCCGCCAATCACCACGTGGCCATTGCGACGTACACTTAATATAGTTGTCAAGTGTAGATCTCCGCTAGATAAAAAAGAACCCCGAAGTAGTGATGTGGGGCATATTGGTTTTGTAGATGGGGACCTCTTAGGCGTTTTCAACCCCATAAGCGAGAGGAATGCAGTTTGCTGTGCCAGCCGTCTTTCAGACGGGATAGAATTTTGTTATCTGTAGTGCGATCTTTATATAGTCCTAAGGTAATGCGGTTCTACTCACCGCTGCGAGTAATACGACTTTTAATGCCCGCAAAAGCCAACTGTGCGAGCACACCGATTCTGCTAGCTTAAACGTTTTAAACGATCCGCATTGCGCTATCCAGTGCTGTATTTTTTCTAGCTTAGAGTAACCGTGAGCTTTTGGGAAGTAGATGATCCTATAATTATTCCTGCAGCGCGGACGCATAGATTGACACCTTAATAAAACCTACTAAAGACAGGTCTTTGAGAACATCCCGTCTTTATTTTCTTTGCTTGTAAGAGCACACCCACTACCATCATGTCGCTATGACAGCGTATCCTGGTCTGGGGACCGGGTATTTTATCTGCGTAATGAGCCCATTAATGCTGCTTTTTGGCTGAATAGCCCGCGATAGACATATACTGTTATCTATCTGAATGCCGCTGCGGCGTAGCGCTTTAACATACCTCCACTTACAGGCGAAATTCGCTCAGATGCATTTTTTGAACCTACATTGTATTTTTTTAGTCCAAGGTGATTTTCCTTGTATCATATTCGATTGGTGAACAGGACGGAGACACACGCACTGCTATCTTTGCCCTACGGGGTTCAGATTATGATCTTTTACTATTGATAATTCAGACTATCAGGTATCGGTCGGGTCTACATCCAGTACCCATTTCACCTTTCTCGCCTCTGGCAGCAAGGAAATTAATGGCAGTGAAGCTTTGACGACACGCTGGAGCGTAGAGCGAGAGGCATGTTGTAAAAGTAGCTGCCAGTGAAAGCGCCCGGCGCGTTTAGGTTGCAATGCAGGAAATGGTCCAAACAGGCAGGGCCCATCATCAAGCTGATTGTTTTCCAACAGGTTACGCAGTTTCTGAAGAAAAAGTGGTGCGTGCTGGTTATCATGATCGTCGGCGCGGAATAGAATATGGCTAGTGTAGGGAGGCAGAAAGACGCTCTGACGTTCTTTCAACGTCCTTCTGGCGAAGGCATCGTAGCCTTTCTGTAACAATAATTGCAGTAACGGATGGTCAGGGTGGTGTGTTTGCAGCACCACTTCACCGCTCTTCCCGGCTCGCCCAGCTCGCCCAGAAACTTGTGTATACAACTGAGCAAAGCGCTCTGTAGCGCGAAAATCTGCTGAAAACAGAGAACTGTTTACGTCCAGCAGTGCAACTAATGTAACATTAGGGAAATGATGCCCTTTTGCCAGCATCTGTGTACCGATAAGAATACGGGCATCACCTTGATGTACCTGTGCTAAGTGTTGTTCTAGCATACCTTTGCGATTGGTGGTATCGCGATCGATACGGGTAATGGGCACATCGCTAAACAGCGTAGTCAGTAATGCTTCAAGTTGCTCTGTGCCGAGCCCGACAGGCACCAGGTGCGTTGACCCACAGTGGGGACACTGTTGCAGAAATGGGCGTTGCTTTTCGCAATAGTGGCAGCGAAATACCCGCTGCTGTTGGTGATAGGTATAATAGTGTTCACAGCGCTGACATTCGGCGATCCATCCGCATTCGTGGCATATAACGACCGGTGAAAAACCACGACGGTTAAGAAATAGGATAACCTGATCGTTATGTTCTAGGTGGTGGCGAATGTGTGCAATCAGCGGCTGTGATAAGCCGCTGGTAAGCGGCAGTCCTTTAATATCAAGGATGTGTTGACGTGCGGGTTGTGCGTTACCTGCACGTTTGTGCAGTGTAAGCTGTCGGTATTTACCGTTTTGCACGTTATAGATCGTTTCTAATGCTGGTGTAGCTGAGCCCAGCACAATCGGGATGTTTTCCTCCCTGGCGCGAAACACCGCTAAATCACGCGCGTGATAACGCCATCCTTCATGCTGTTTATATGAGATGTCATGCTCTTCGTCGATGATAATCATTCCCAGACGCGCGAACGGAGTAAACAACGCGGAGCGGGTACCGATTACAATGGCGGATTGACCGCTGCGCGCACGCAGCCAAACTGCTAGGCGCTCACTGTCGTTTAGCCCGGAGTGCAATACGTCTACTGGTGTGATGAACCGCGCGCGAAAGCGGTCAATAGTTTGTAGCGTCAGGCTAATTTCAGGTACCAGTACCAGCGCTTGCTTGCCTTGAGATAACACATTTTCTAGCGCGCTTAGGTATACCTCGGTTTTGCCGGAGCCGGTAATTCCCGCCAGCAACCAGGCCTTAAAGTGGCTATCTTCGCTACGAATCGCACTCACGGCTGTCACCTGTTCAGGATTAAGGTTTAAACGTTCATCGTGGGTGATGGTCTGTTGTCGCCAGTCCTGTATATCGTTTTCGATAGTCTTGAGGTCGCATAATCCTTTAGCGCGTAGCGCCCGTAATGCGGTTTCCTTTAGATCTGATTCACTCACCTGGTGGCGATATAGGGAGCCCTGTATCAGAACGGCTAGTGCCTGTTGCTGTTTGCGTGTGCGTGCCAGAGCCGAAAGCGGTGTTGCTTTTCCTTGCTCAGTCGCGAACCACTGCCAAAGAGGGGCGGGATGGGCAGGTTTCCCCTGTCGTAGCAAAACAGGCAGCGCGTGGAACAGCACTTCACCTATTGGGTAGTGATAATAGCCGACCGCCCAGATCAGTATACGCCACAGGCTATCAGGAAAAAGAGGATTCGTATCTATCATGTTATGAATGGACTTAAGCTGTTCCAAAGGGAGTTTGCTGCAAGCGTTGCATGCGACGACGATGCCAATCGCTTTGCGGTTACCAAAAGGTACGCTGACGCGTATACCCGGCGCAGAGGTCATTCCTGCGGGCAGAAGGTAATCGAATGTATGACACAACGGCACGGGCAATGCGACCTGAACGATGGACATGCTTTCTCCAACTGATAACCCCAACGCTGCGATTTCTTCTCCGATATAGACCAATCCTGCGGTTATGTGTATTTAACTTGCCCTTGTGCGGTCGAGGGGGGGTATTCTGCGCAACCTGGACCCGACAGTGTCCAGGTTGCGGACTAAAAATGTGTTACATGATTTGTATCTTATAGATAAATTCTGTATGATTCTCCCTGTCTTATATACGACTTTGTATCTCGGTAGTTTCATGGCCTGCGCGATTGATAATATCGTATCGTATTTACTGAACGTAAACTGTCAGTATACAGAGCTGTGCTCATAGTGCTTCACTTCGTATAGCATTTAGCGACGCTATTTAGCGATAGCGCTGGATACCTATCTATACGGTCTTAATAGAGGTTTGCCATGAAAAAAGGTATTCACCCTAATTATCTAGCAATTACCGCAACGTGTTCTTGCGGTAATGTTATCAAAACCCATTCTACTGTAGGTCACGATCTACACTTGGACGTTTGTGGTGAATGCCACCCGTTCTATACTGGTAAACAACGTGTTGTTGACACCGGTGGTCGTGTTGAGCGCTTTAACAAGCGTTTCAGTGTGCCAGACAGCAAGAAATAAGCGTACCTGAATCGCGGCATCCTATCCTTATTACAGTTTCTAGAGTCTTTTTTCTACTACCAGATCAAAATCTCCACCTATTCGAGTTAATCTCCAGATAATGCATGATTTCTTTTATCAGTTTGGAATCGCATCTCTGCGTTCTTTTTTTGCAGATCATTGTCCTACAGAAGCGGTTATATCCGGTAAAGGCGTGCAGAAAGGCTTCACTTAATAATTCACTCTTGGTCGCATAGCGCATGTTATTGCGCTGACGTCTAGTTCGCTTATCGATCGGTTTTTCAGCACGTTAAGCGAAAATGAGACCGTAATCTTTTTAACTGAGAGTAATTCTAACGTGATTTCTACTAATGCTCAATCTATACGCAAAGAAGTTTAGAGGTCTACATGTATTCACGTCCTAGGCTCAGAAAACCTGGCCCATTCCGCATAACAATTTTGCGATCAGGGCCATTCTTTTTATACAAGTCGATAACCTCAATGTAACATTGACGGATTCATAATCTCAATTCATCCCTTCTGTTAGAAGAAGAACCCTTTCCTATTTCAATATAGTAAATTTTATCTCAATATGTCGTAAGTAAGGTTTTTATAGTGCCTTCTCTGAGAGAAGGGATGATGGTGTAAGCAGAATATGGGTGTTGGAACACAACGTGTGGGTGTTAGAACAAAATAAAAAGAACGCACTCGACGATTCCTTAATCGAATCTACTTTTAGTCAACTCAGTGCCGAACGGAGTTTTGCTAGCTTGAGTTTGCGCGAAGTCGCGCGTGAAGCGGGCATTGCCCCTACCTCTTTTTATCGTCACTTCCGTGACGTTGATGAACTAGGTCTAATGATGGTCGATGAAAGAGGCCTGATCTTGCGTCAACTCATGCGACAGGCGCGCCAGCGCATTGTAAAAGGCGGTAGTGTTATTCGCACGTCAGTCTCCATCTTTATGGAGTTCATCGGTAACAACCCAAATGCTTTTCGGCTATTGCTGCGTGAACGCTTGGGCACGTCCGCTGCGTTTCGTGCCGCTGTCGCCCTTGAAATTCAGTATTTTATTGCGGAACTAGCAGACTATCTAGAAATAGAAAATCATATTCCTTGTGGATTTGCAGAAGCTCAATCCGAAGCTATGGTCACGATTGTATTTAGCGCCGGGGCAGAAGCGCTAGATATTGGACTTGAACAACGGTAGAAATTGGAAAAGCGCCTGGTGTTGCAATTACGCCTGATTGCTAAAGGAGCTTACTATTGGTACAGAAAGGAACATGAGAAGGAGTTGAATGTTCCTGACGCGTAGTGGTGGGTGGAAGTACCCGCCTTTTATCTGGGGCGGAACGGAACCACGTGCGGATAAAATCCTATTTTTGAGTAGTGAACAACATTCTTGAGAGTTTAAAAAATCGAAGATACATTATGATAAAATACCTTTTTAAGAAAGGGATACCCTCTTTTTAGCATGGATCGCAAGTTTATCGGTCTTCAGAAAGCTAGTCTCCGTCGTGCTATTTAATGGACAGTCTTTCAATCGTCATGGTATTGTTGGCCACAAAATAATCAGATCAAAAGAAGTGTGTTGGTCGCGAGGGTAGTGGTTCTTGAAGAGAGGTACAGCATTGTCGTTGCGATAGCAATCTCACATCAATGACCAACCTGTTTAATGAAGAATTGGAGGCAGCATATAGCTATCAAATGCCAGGAAGAAAATACTCGCTCAACAGAATCTACACCTTCTACCCTGCTCGCCCGCCCTACCGTTTTAGTGTTTGACTCCGGAGTAGGGGGTTTATCTGTGTATAACGAGAGTCGGCAACTGTTGCCGAATTTGCATTATATCTACGCCTTTGATAACGAAGCGTTTCCCTACGGAGAGAAACCGCAAGATTTTATCGTCGAACGTGTGGTTCAAATCGTTTCTGCGGTACAAAAGCGTCATCAGTTAGCTACCGTCGTTATTGCCTGCAATACTGCGAGTACTATTTCACTCCCTGCATTGCGCGAGCATTTTATGTTCCCGGTCGTGGGTGTTGTGCCTGCCGTGAAACCCGCAGCAAAACTTACGCGCAATGGCATCATTGGTATTTTGGCGACGCGTGCTACTGTACATCGATCGTACGCTCACAAACTGATTGCACGTTTTGCCACAAACTGCAAAACATTGTTGCTTGGCTCGGCGAAGCTAGTGGAACTGGCAGAGGCCAAGTTACAAGGGGATAACGTATCGTTATTGGTGTTGCAGCAAATTTTGTACCCTTGGCTAAAATTGTCTGAACCACCGGATACGGTGGTTCTTGGCTGTACCCACTTCCCATTATTATCCGAAGAGTTAAAGTTGGTCTTGCCAAATGACATACGACTAGTGGACTCAGGGGCCGCTATCGCTAGAAGAACTGCATGGCATCTCGCTAATTTAGAAAAACCACCGGCGCTGACCACGGAAAAAAATCTGGTCTATTGTATGATGATTACGCATCAAGTAGCGACCCTATGGCCTGTTTTACAGCGTTTTGGTTTTGAATCGTTGGAACCACTACCGCTTTAGTAGCTGTTTGGGTGAATAGTAGTCGATCAGAAAGACAGTTAAATTTAGCTCTTTTGTCAGCGCAGAGCGCGAGAAATCCCTATATTGCACCTTAATGGACAAGGCAAAAGCGATATGCAGTTGTAGTAACGGTAACGGCAAGAAAAATTTGCTCGCCATCAATCGGCATAAATTTAGCCAAAGACAATATGTCTATATGTGGTTGTACAGCATGTTGTATAGTATTGTTTTTACATTGAAATATTCTCAACAACAGATTTCTTTTGTCGTACGTCTATTATGTTTATGCTTTATTATCAGTATAATACTGGTGAGGAAGCAACTAGTGCTGTAGCTTGTTGAGCTGTTAAGCTAGTTAATAGGATATTAGACCGGTAACGATGATCAACAGCACGTACAAAAAGATGCCTACGAATCTAGTTTTAAGGATAACGGGCAAGTTAATGCTATTCCCCAATGCGAAAGCAAAGAAAGGAATCAGTGTTTACAGGAAAGGCAGTACCCCCGCATACACGAAAAGTGGCCACTAAAAGGCCTCGATCCCTCTGGAATAGAGGATAACCATAGTTATCAGCATGGTCTGATTTCAAAGACATCAAGTAGAGCCTTACTGATTCATGAATGTGGCGTGTATAGACCATAGACCGTCGTTGGTCATATCTATCGCCGCTACTAGCGATAGGACTGAGATACCCTGGAACAAACTATTTTGGATACCACGATTGCTCTGCAAAAGAAAAGGCATCGGGGATCATCGCAATAACGCATGAGGTTAGCAATTCTGTTGACGACAAAAACACTTGATTTTTCAATCATAGTGCACATTATTTTAAGTTCAAGGGGGCTAAGTCAGAAGAACCATACCGCAAAAATAGAAATGATTACCAGTAATCAGCCTATTACTGAATGAATAAAAACTTCCAAATAAGAAATATACATAAAATGTTAAAAACATAGGATTACAAGAATCTTAGTATTATTACTCGCCTTCACTCTACAAAGATAGTTATGGTATCTTTATTTATAAAATATGCTTCAATCAGTATATCTCATTATTCTACCTATCGATACGCAGGTTTGCGGAAGGATAGTAAAGAACACTTTATAATTTATTTAACGCAATTTGTATTGCTTATATAAAAGATCTTTTCTTATTAAAGAAAATCATTAATCTTTTTATCATTAAAAATTATTTTTTAGTGATTAGCATTCTCAACATTTTAAGGTTATTAATAAGTTTTAGATATTCCAGGAAGTTTTCTTTATTAGTACTGCTATGCAGCATCAAATAGTTAAAAGTACAATCAGCAATTGGAGATTTTATTTTTTCCTGTAAACACCAGGCTAATAACACTTTTCCAAAAGACATTCGGTTGAATATAACTCAACCTTCTCAGACTATTCTCAATAGCCTTGAGAGGCTCTAACTCACTTGGGAAATCCACTATACCATCTAAAATAACGAGGTAGCAAGTTGGTTTCGTTTCTTTCACTAACGTATGCATAAAGCTAATGGCGTCTTTGCAAAGATCGATATTCTTTATTGTTAGACTCACCTAATTCAAATAACTGCAAAACCAGTAGTAACTTACGCTATCGCTTTGCGATATTCAAGTTATTATAAAATATTCATGTTTATTTTTATATGAAGCGGTGATTTTTATATAGGAAAATAATGGCGTAACGGTAATCTATTTGCCTAGAGGCAGATCCATAAAGTAATAGCTGTAGTATTGAATAGTTTCAATATATTTGAAATATAGTTTCATTAAAAAAACAGAAAAGTAATTTTAACATATTATTGCGAAGAAGACTAAAAACCACGCGGACGTAATTTTAGTACGTAGTGTTACAGAATTCGCCTGATCAGCCTATCGATCCTAATACGGCGTAAGCGGCGTATTAATTTGCGTACCTTCACTGGATACTGTGCTATAGCTTGCAAGTCTGCATAGCTTTTAAGCTGCGTAGTGTAAAAAGAGATCTGATCTAACTCTTGCAACCGCTGTTTCAGCAGTACTTTCTCGGGATCGTGAATCAGGATGGCATTTTCCAAATCTAAACGCCAAGCGCGAGGATTCAGGTTATTTCCGGTTAACAACTGCCAGGTATCGTCGACCCACAGTCCTTTGAGATGGAAGCTATTATCTCCGTCTTTCCATATCCGTACTATTAACTGATGATTGTCGATGTAACGCTGCAAGCGCCTAATAAAACGGCGTAGATTGATCTCGTATAGGTACGGCAACGCACCAATGATCTTAAACGGCTGATCTTCTCGAATAAAGAAGTCATTAGCTGTCTTGTCACCGATGATAATCTCAACCTGCTTTCCTTCTTTGAGCAAGCGTATCACAGTCTTGATCAGCAGCGCTGGCAGGTTGAAATACGGAGTGCACATAAGCAGTCGATGTTCAGTGCAAAACATCAGGTGATGAATCGTATTATTTAGTGGGCTTTGTTTACCTAACCCTACCAAGGGTGTGACCGTCAACTCCCCATTAACGCCTTCAGTACCGGGCGTGTTGTAGGTAAGCGTCCGCAGTGTTTGACGAAATTGACGAATATTCGCTTTAATTTCCAGATTTTTTGGCCGTGAACGACGATCTAAACGCTGTACCGCCGGATCTTTTAACAAGGTAGTGATATATCCGGACATCGTGTCGGCGAGTGCTGTATTACGGATAAGCTGATAGCGATCGTAGCGATATTTATCATGCTGATGTAAATAAACATCGTTCAGGCTAGCACCGCTATACAGCACGCTATCGTCAAGAATAAACCCTTTCAGATGTAAGACACCAAGTGCTTCACGCGTATTGATGGGAATACCATATATGGGGAATTTTACGTCAGCATGTTTTTCTGCCATATCGCAATACCAGTCTGCATTGGTACTCGATGATTTATCACCAATGCGTCCTCGCTGTGCTCGGTGCCAATCTACCAATACGCGCATATCCAAAGCGGGATTGTTGCGCTTGGCGTTGTAGAGCTCGGAGAGTATTCCCTGTCCACCATAGTCCTGTTCTAGATAGAGCGCGACCAGATAGAAGCGTGTCTTGGCCTGTTGGATAAGGTTGATCAGCTTGGCACGAAACAGTTCAGGAGAGTTCAATATCTGTACGTCATCCGCTGCTTGAGGGAGTTTTGGCAGTTGTGCAAGATCTTGTTGGTATTTATTGCGTTTAAATGTAGACAACATCACAGTGCATTTCTTCTCTTATTAATCGGCGCAAGGAAGTCATAAATGATGGCAGGGGAATGCCGAATCGGGCGATAATACTACTATTTTTGGGCGTAGTGAGTAAGTTTTACCCTTCATTACTAAATTGACTATCAAAATAAATGCTCTGTCAGATAGGTTATGCAGCATGGTAATGCCGTTTAACTGTTTTAATCCGTGGCAAAGGGTGTAACCAATTAACTTGGTGAGCAGAGGTATTGCCAAGCCCTTTTCCTTTGGAAAAGATTGCTGCCGAAGAACAGTTCATGACGCCGCTGATAGCAGCATTCAACAATGTTCCCAGAATGTTTATCCAGCCCGGCGCTGCTTTTCGCCGGATCCTACTGCTCATCCTGGCATCATCTTATTCCTCTGCATCATTAGATGCGGTAGGTAAAATTCAAAACCAAAAAAGTGGAGACTTATGTTATCAATGAGCGCCGCTTTGGTAAAAAACGGAAGCTGTGAAAAAAAGACCAACAGAATGAATACTAAAAAGACAAAGCCCCTTCCAGAAAGCATTTCTTGACTGAAATGATCAACCCTTGATTAGTTATCTATTAGCTTATGTAGGTAGGCGTGCTTCTTGCTCATCACCAACCCTCTGAACTAACTGTTCATAGAATTGCTGCTCCATGGGATTATAAGGTGTTACTGATGCGCTGAGATATACGTAGAGTAGCGATTCAAACGTCGTGGTGCGAGGTAGAGATAGCCGCGGAAAGCGTAATAGTGATTATAGGCATAAAGTAGCAAGATATTGAGAACCTTTATAGATATTGAGGCTAGGAAGACGAGCCGGAATCTATATCCTGGTTCAGGGATATACCCACGCTAATAAAAACATATAGAATACATTATGAAGATGTATGTCAACAACTTACGCATCTCCAAACACGGCACAAATCATCTAATAATCTGGGAGAGCAGGCTAGGCATCAGACCAACTGGAGCTAAAGCAAATCCTACTCAGGTTAGCAGCATACCCATAGACCGTTTGCAATAACTGCAATAATAGCTAGTTTAGCTAAACTAGCACATATATAGGTCAGGTTAATATACACATACCCCAATGGGTGAAATCACGCGATTTAAATAGCGAAAAGTCCACAATGGATGGTCAACTATTGGTTCATAGCTAATAAAAAAGGAAATGGGGACTAGCGCTATACAGTTAAAAAGATAATCTTGTTAGAACTGTGAACTAGTCTAGATCTTTACCGTGTTCTAACATCATCTGTAGGTTGCCGATTCTAACAATTACTTTTGCTAGACTAATTGTCTTTATTTAGCTGTATTTAACTTTTTGTTTCACGTCCTTTTAACATTTTTTTTGCGATGACTACAACCAACATGCTTAACGGAACTATGATAAAAAGATCTAGGCACAGTGATATTTTCTACTAATCTAACCTTCCAAGAATGGAACCCTAAATAGGGCCTACTACCTCTGGTCATTGACCAGAGTGCTACTGCACTACTGCGTCGAGCTGGCTGGTAGTTGCTTAACAACAAGCTTTGTGACAGTGGAATCAACAGACCCGCAAAAATCCTCTGAAGTACACGAGCAAAAATCAGCATTTCTAGCCTGGTTGGACCCACCGCCGCACAGCCATGACGTGAAATGGAATAATTCTATTATACATAAAAACAGGCGCACCTCTCCAATGCCCTTTAGCAACTAAAACACTAATGGGAATAGAAATAGTATTGGCTAAAAATGATGTGATCACCCAGGTCCCCTGAAAGTTTCGGCCTCCCAGGATTACCGGTAATCCTGGGAGGCTTGCCACATTAGCATTGAAAGGCTAATACGAAAGGGGTGCTCAATCAATATCTGCGCATCTAGCTCAATACGCACAAGTAACCCGCTGTACTACCTTGATCCAATTAGGCCTGTTTTGTGCAGGCAATAAAGAGAACGTGCTGCCAGTACCTACCCGATCAAGATCGAAGATCTTTGCCCTAGTACACCTACCATGCGGATACGACTGCCATCGCATCGGTGCAGATGAAGGAGTTATTCATGCACCAACCTGTGGATTATGGCTTCGCCACTTCCACAGTGAAAAAGAGGCGATGTTGAGCGCATCACTGGAGTTCTGCATCTTCACGGCCAATGACCTTGGCATATTACCAAGGCTTCACAGCGAGTAAGGTTACCCAGGGACTTGTTAATTTCTTTTTGGTACAGATCGATGTTGTGGGTTAATACTGTTTACTGTTAATCATCAGATAGTACGTTTTAGGCATACCAGTGCACCAGTGCAGATCTGTATAGGTTCTAAAGCCTGAGCATCGGTAGTATCAAGTTTAACTAAACCGCACCCTGCTTGACGAAATCAGTGTTGTCTACGTTAATATGGATGACTCTGCCGTTCAACTTGAATATCAACTGCACCTAATTGTTAGAATTAGGCATTATCCGACTCCTAGTGGAGTCTTAGCAACAGATACCAACAGGATAAGCATCCGTTTCAGGTGGAATTTTTGTTTTTTTTAGATTTCCATCCATGATGTCATGGTATTTTCCTTTGCTTCAAATATCACCGTTTCATTACTTATCAGTAACATTTCAGGTAATAATGGCAGCTTCTTACATGTACACTGCAAGGGAGAGAGTCGACCAGTACACCCTTTACCCTGATACAATTTATCGCTCTGACTACTGTCAGGCAGCGGAACGTGGATTTTTAGTGTCCCTTTCGTCTAGCCGCACCAGTAATTTACGCATCAGAAATTCAAGCTGTTTCTGCTCATTTTTTTCCAGCGCTGACCAGAGAAAATGCAGACTCTGGTGCTGTGGCGGAAGAAGACGATCAAGAAACGCTTTGCCTTCATCCGTTATGTGTAAATGCAGGCAACGGCGATCGCTATCGATTTTACAGCGTTCAATCCAACCTCGTTTTTCTAACTTATCGGCAATACGTGTTGCATTAGTACGCGAAGAACCCAGAAATTCACTCAGTTCTGAAGGCTGAATACTACGTGATTCCTGAGAATCCAGCGTAATGAGTGCCATAAACAAAGTTTCGTTGATGCCCTCTTCCAGCAATATCTTGTTGCAGTGTTCCAGAATTTTGTTTTGCATGTGCATGCACAAACGCACTAGTAAGATCTCCTGTTGAGGAAACTCTGGATTACGCGATGCACGCAGATTGATTATTTTTTCGATGGGTGTGAAGGAGCTTTTTTTATCGAAGGCAGGCTTTTTGTTACACGCCTCAGTTTCTGTAAGTCCGCGGTTATGTACAGATAGACTATCCATGTTTATGTGAACCTCATTAATAATGATTGATATCATATCAAAAGTTACTAATTAAACAAGCAATATTTAGTCCCCTTGTATTATCAACTTTGTGAGAGAATATGGGATCCTACGTATAGCGTATACGTGAAATACTAATAACACATTGCTAACACAATGTTATGAAATCATTTTCAATGAAAAGAATTTAAAAGCAATACCGTAACAGAAAACCTGCCAAGTGATGTGGTTATCACAAATGCTCCTTATTTCAAAAAAAACAGAGCGTTAGCGTCTTGCAACCCCGATAACGTCGGCAGAAGTTTGTTAGTGTGGTACCATATCTCAGAGACTCTGAAAACAATTAACAGTGCGTAGATAGAGGCGATGTACTAGTGGGCAAAATGCCGCAGGGTTGCTCTGCCTTCGTTGACTAGATCGGGAAGTGGTTCATAATAGGGCTGAGGCTAAGAAAACGATTTCTGATAGAAAGTTAACTACTTGAGTCGGTAGTTCAATCTCCAGATTGAGGACATCGCTACCTTGAAATTCTTGCTCTACGAGGCACGCAATATGTTATTTGGCATCCATGCATGATTAAAGCCCCTCTTAAATAATGATATAATCAAAATGCCAACGAGCGTAACTATCCTATCCAGATCGATGTAGCCGGTAGTGATCAACTCATCAAGTTCGACCAGGGTGAGATAGCTACGGCGAGTGCTAGCAGAGAGTTAAAATTTTTAGCAATAAGTTAGTAGAGCAGATTGCTCAGAGAATCATCGCTAAATCTGCCTGTAATGAGCGTTCTAGCAGATATACGCCTGAAAGCCAGGCATCAAGGCCGTGATGGATCTGTTAGATGAAAGTACCCAGGGCACCTGTTAAGGCTCTATTTCATCATTAGTCATGCGGTCACCGGTTTCTCGGTGGTGCTTCAAACTCTGCGTATTGCTGAAGAATTAACTAGTCGTTATCGTGAGAACCGCTCTGGCTACCCTGCGATTGCTATCTTCGATCCAAGCTATCTCTCCTGCGTGAGTAATGATTTTGGCTATGATTTTGTTTTTTCTCGCTACTTAGAATCTCTAGGGCGAGACGATGGTGTTCTGCTCGGGATTTTTACTTCTGGGAATTCCGGTAATATCATCAAGGCAATGGATGCCGCACGCGCCAAAGCGATGAAGGTCATTACCCTGATTGGCAATGACGGTGGTAAGATGGCGTGTACGGCATGGCGGATGTTGAAATTCGCGTACCGCACTTCGGCTACGCTGACCGTATTCAGGAAGTACACATGAAAGCAATTCACATTCTTCTTCAGTTAATCGAAAAAGAAATGGTAAACGGGTACTAAACTCGGCAAGTTGCTAGCAGTAGGATAGAAGAGGACACGTCTAAACTGCTTAGTATGAGCGCAAACGTTCCGACGGATATTTATTTCAGTTTTGCCTAGCAAATATAGCACGGCGGCATCAGGCCACATACGTGTGGCTGGGATATTACGTAGTTTCATTATTATTGCTCTGATGCTATTTACGCAGGTAAAACGTATCGCTATGTCGATCTGAATGACCCATGCCGGTTACTATAGGGAACCGCCTACTGCGCGTATCATGTGAACACTTTTACTTGTCTAGAATATTACTAGCTTGATCAATTAAATGAGAAGTAATAAATGTATTGATAACTAATAAGTTCAAGAGAACATGAGTAATGGCTCATTGAGTGTCCACAAAGGAATGATGGTCTTTTTTGCCTGTACCGCGTACAGTGCTCTCCCCGGAGAGAACTAGGTTAACCAGCTACGGAGCGTAGACGTACCAGCGATTAACTCTGTGAGGAGTTAGGGAAAACAATCTAGTTCACCTTGGATAGAAAGGTGTGTTTAAAGTATAAGATTATCTTTTGATGCGCTCTTGCATTAGACTAGGCCTTATAGCTTATATCTGCGATAACGTGAGTATTTATTTAACCTGGCAATATTAAAGATCTAGATAAACAAACAGCCGGAGTCTTTTCCTATCATTGCGCCATTTCTGTATTGAATTGATTGAAAAATCATTCTTAGCAAGAATATCTGTACTGCCATAGCAGCGGTATGTATTTTTCATATTGCGGTTCACGACCGTTGCTGTCTCAACGCGAGACTGCTTATGAGCTTCAATCTTTAACAGAAAGAAATGACATTAGAAAAGCGCAAGTGATTGTCACCGTAAGTGACGGTTGTCCTGAGTGAGTATTCAAGCTCAAAATTCTGAACAAAGCAATAATTGTGTCGAGCCATGAAATAAAATTCAGCATTAAATATATATATTATAATGTTGATGGTGATATATTAGTGTATTGTGGTGATCTATTTTTGCTAGTTTATTTAAAATATATACGAGTATCCCTTTAAGAAAGAACGCCTCCAGCAATGGACTCAATCTCGACCATTTACAGAACAAGATATTTTTAATATTGACTAGATATTTTTTGATGAAAATATTATTAATGCGATGCTTATTTGATAAGAAAATAAAACAGTCTGTAGATGTTTATTGCATACTTGAAAACAAAGAATAAAGGAATATTATGTGATCATTTAGCTTGTATTTGACTAGAGAAATAGAAAAAATTTTTTTAGAGTTGTTTTTTCTGCCAGAGCATTAAGGGATAATATTAGCGACGCTAATGGTATATCAATCATCAGAAATGTTCTGTAGTTTTTGTTGAATTTAAAAAGCTATTCCACAAACGTTAGCAATTATATAGCTAGAGTCTATTATATTTTGGTAAAAAATATAATAGCTCTATACTTTATTTACTATACAACTACACTCTTTTATTCTTTTAGAATAAAAGAAATCGTCAATTCAGCATTATTTCTTTACTTAATCAGGTGCTATAATTTTTAAGCGTCCACTTTAACTTTAAATGGGTAGGAGCAGTAGAGTATAACTATGGGAAGTAGTTTTTAAATCTTACGACCTAGTCATTGAGCTATTTAAGCTGCTTAACTTTAGCAACCTCTATGCTGCGGCATCTTTTCCAGGATGAATAAAATGCAATGCATTGAAACGATGTTTTTATCGCAATGTTTTTGAGAAAAAGCCAGATTTGTTTTCGCCAAAAATACTGATTATTTGCTCGTCTGAAAAACCTTTCTTCATAAGATTAGCCTCATGTTGCTGATTGCTGATTGCTGATATCGTGTTGTGTTACCCATCAGAGATGGTTATCCTAGGTAAATAAGATTGATATCAAAACTTTTAGAAATACTGAAATCATCTAAATTCGACAAAAATAATATAAAAGTAAAGGGCAAGGATCTCTATTTTTGTGCAAATCTAGGCAATTTAAATTAACCCTCTCAAGGTGAGAGGATATAGTAATGTAGCATGATATGCTAGGCTGGCCATCTTTCCCTACTTATCGTTATGTAATAGGAGACAATAATTATTGATGTCAATTCTACTAGTATTGAGAGACGCAACTTCAGAGTTCGTAGCGTTATGATATTATGATGTAAGGCTACGAGGTTTGTCGCTGACATTATCCTTGTTCTTTTATAACTACAAAAGGATGTGTACTCTTATTAGTTATACAAAGTGATCCATTTATGGGCATGTCGTTAAAATATTGCAGTTTTTTAATATTGTTTTTTCACGAAGGAAGTGATTCCACTTTAGAATTGAAATATAAAGCTTAAATGAGCTCTATTCGGAATATAGAGTGAATTAACTAATCTGAAAATCTCAGAGAAAATTATATAATTATTATAGGATATCTATAAATTGATCTCTTCAAAATAGTAAGAATAATGAATGATGAATAAATTACCATCTAGATAAATCTGATGTGAAAGTGGTGTTGATTGCTAGCAAGTGTTTGTAAAAAGGATATAGAAGAGCTTAGATCATCTTAAATGAGATTAAGAAAATAATTAGAAATGATCTATTAAAATTCAAAATTTGATATAGCAGAAAAATTCTAGTTGTGATCAATCACCCCCTCGTCCAAGACTGATATCAGGAACGAAATAGGCCAGCTAGCCTCTCTTTAAAGGAGATATATAAGGATCGTTAATCACAATGGTGGGTAATGTTCGTACCAGCTCTGATAATATCTATGCTAGGCAAGAAAAATATTTTTAGTAATGAGTTATCATCAGAAATAGTATAGGAAGGTAGGACGGCAAGGGTTTTCCGTGGTTGCGAGAGAAGTGCGTTTCTCTAGCCTAGAGGGGTACTCCGGTAGCAAAATAGATAAAAATTTTATCGAACACTCTGTTAACGACATGAATACTGGTTTGGTTCTAGACAAGTTCAAGATAAGGGAGAAACCATGAATGAATAGAGATCGTCAGTGCAAGTAACAGATATGATAGGTAAGATTGCTATAGCATCAGATGAGCAAAGCAGGGGCATTAGTAGCAGGTCAGCTAGGTAGTGGCAGCAATAGATGAGGTGACGCAACAGAATGCGGCGTTGGTTAAGAAACCGGCAAAAGCATAATCTTGCAGTTGTTTGCAATATGCATTATCACAGTAATTTACTGGACATAGACTTTTTGTCTCATCGTGTTGACAACTTTGTGTGTCTCTGGCCTACCTGTATTTCTGTACTTCTGCGCTAAATTCTGAATTTAAGGCATGCAACAGCGTTAAGTGGAGCGAACGCATATGAAAATGTACGCTGTGCTCATATCTCCTAAGGAGATATGTAGTGACAATGGAAACAGAGATTTTACAGTTGAGTGCTCAGATTAGTACCCGTCTGACACCGCAACGGGTGCAAAGTTAACCTGTGCAAAATCGTCTACGAGAAGCCTATAGATAGCAAAACCTAGTATAGATGCAGGGGAGCGCTCCGGCTAGTTTGCCTATCGGTTTGTCACTTATAGCAATCAAGCAAAGCATAACACCTCATAGATATCAGTGAGGAAACGCTTGCCTTATACGGTGCCGTGAATGAACAGAAAATACAAAAAAGGGCGTAAGGCGCGTCGCATTGCAGGCGCCGATTATATGGTTTCCGTCAGTGGGATTGACGATGGTTTTTGTGGCATTTATTGTTAGATGAGTTTCTGGATAAATTATATTATGCTGTATACCTATAGAGCATAATATAATGATATCGTTTTTGATTACATATCAGTTTCAATCACATAAAGAGCGCGGCTGTGTAGCGAGAGCGTTACGCCGCATGACAGGAGTAGCAATGGCTATTGACGAAAATAAAAAAAAAGCATTAGCGGCAGCGCTGAGCCAGATCGAAAAGCAATTTGGTAAAGATTCTATCATGCGTCTTGGCGAAGATCGATCAATGGATGTTGAAACTATTTCTACTGGCTCGTTATCACTAGATATTGCTTTGGGCGCAGGTGGATTGCCAATGGGGCGTATTGTTGAAATCTACGGGCCTGAGTCATCTGGTAAAACTACATTAATGTTACAGGTGATTGCTGCAGCACAGCGTGAAGGCAAAACTTGTGCATTTATCGATGCTGAACATGCTCTCGATCCTATTTATGCTAAAAAGTTAGGCTTAGATATTGATAATCTTCTTTGTTCTCAGCCTGATACTGGCGAGCAGGCATTAGAGATTTGTGATGCATTGACGCGTTCAGGAGCGGTGGATGTGATTGTCGTTGATTCCGTAGCAGCACTGACGCCGAAAGCAGAAATCGAAGGTGAAATCGGCGACTCCCATATGGGGCTTGCTGCCCGTATGATGAGCCAGGCCATGCGTAAGTTAGCAGGTAACCTGAAGCAGGCAAATACGCTGCTAATTTTTATAAACCAGATCCGTATGAAAATTGGCGTCATGTTTGGTAATCCGGAAACCACCACTGGAGGTAATGCACTGAAGTTTTATGCCTCTGTACGTCTCGATATACGCCGTATCGGTTCCATCAAAGATGGAGAAGAAGTGGTTGGAAGTGAAACCCGCGTAAAAGTAGTGAAGAACAAAGTGGCCGCGCCTTTTAAACAGGCTGAATTTCAGATTATATACGGCGAAGGGATCAACATCTACTGTGAGTTACTTGATTTTGGAGTGAAACATAAGCTGATTGAGAAAGCAGGCGCTTGGTATAGCTATAACGGTGACAAGATCGGACAGGGCAAAACAAATGTCTGCAACTACCTAAAAGAAAATCTGGTAGTAGCGGCCGAATTGGATAAAAAGCTGCGTGAAATGCTGCTAGATAACAAAGAACATGTGCCTGCACCCTCCTTAACTAAGGCTAGCATTGATGCAGAAGCTGTAGCTAATGAAATAACAGTGCATTTTAAAACGGCGTAAGCTAAGAAAAGGAGCTGGATAAACGGTAACAGTAACTTTGTCTTGCTCCTTCACTGAAATACTACACTGACCCCGTCAGTCAGCGTGCTTGCCTGTTCAATATGCTTTTAGCAGTACGCGATTACACTAAAGATGCTTGGTTTGCACTACACTACATGTATGGGAGAAGCCGAGAAGGTAGCAACGCATCATTTTGCAAAAAAATTATTACAACTAACTAAAAATAAAAGCAAAAAGCAGAGCTAGTTGCTAACTAGCGGCTTTTTCATGAGGGAATGTAGGACATTTATTTGAATTTTCGCATTGAATACATCCGTAGTTTTACTTCCTAACAAAGAAAATTTATCTTATTCGTACTTTTATTCATGAGTTGCACGGGTAGCTTCAGCATGCTGCACTAACCTTGTGCACGATTTATTATTTTAGTTTCAGTCCAGGAGAATTATGAGTAAGAGCACCTCTAAGATCCGTCAAGAGTTTCTTGATTTTTTCCAGAGTAAAGGACATCAGATCGTTTCCAGTAGTTCCCTGGTTCCGAATAATGATCCGACATTGCTGTTTACCAGCGCGGGGATGAACCAGTTTAAGGATGTTTTCCTAGGACTGGATAAGCGTAATTATGTGCGGGCAACCACGTCGCAGCGCTGCGTGCGGGCGGGCGGTAAGCATAACGATTTAGACAATGTAGGATATACCGCACGTCACCATACATTTTTTGAAATGTTGGGCAATTTTAGTTTTGGTGACTACTTCAAGCGTGATGCTATCCAATATGCATGGGAACTACTGACCGCTCCGCAATGGTTTAACCTGAACAAAGAGAAGTTCTGTGTAACGGTATATGCTACCGACGATGAAGCTTATGATATCTGGGCAAACGAAGTCGGTGTATCTGCTGAACGCATTATACGCATCGGCGATAATAAGGGTGGCCAATACGCATCAGATAACTTCTGGCAGATGGGTAATACAGGTCCATGTGGACCTTGTTCAGAAATTTTTTACGAGCATGGCGACCCCATTCAGGGCGGGCCACTTGGAAACCTATATGAAGATAGCGATCGCTATATTGAGATCTGGAACCTGGTATTTATGCAGTTTAACCGTCAAGCTGATGGCACTATGGTTCCGTTGCCTAAACCGTCTGTTGATACCGGAATGGGGTTAGAGCGTGTTATTGCTGTATTGCAGCATGTCCACTCTAACTATGAGATCGATGTATTTACCACGTTGATCAAAGAAGCTGCACGTATTATTGGTACCGATGATTTGAGCAACAAATCATTGCGTGTCATCGCCGATCATATTCGTTCTTGCGCATTTCTTATTTCTGATGGTGTTATGCCTTCCAATGAAAACCGTGGTTATGTTTTGCGACGTATTATTCGTCGCGCAGTACGCCATGGTAATTTCCTAGGAGCTAAAGACATCTTCTTCTATAAATTGGTTGTCCCGTTAATTCAGGTCATGGGCTCTGCAGCTGAAGAATTGAAACAGCAGCAAGGCGAGATTGAACAAGCTCTAAAAACTGAAGAAGAGCGGTTTGCTCGCACTTTGGAACGCGGACTTAGCCTATTGGATGAAGAGATTAAAAAATTGAAAGGGAAAGTGCTGGACGCTGAGACAGCGTTCCGTTTATATGATACCTATGGTTTTCCTTTTGATTTAACGGAAGACGTGTGTCGTGAGCAGGACCTGACTGTGGATAAGACAGGCTTCGAACGTGCAATGGAAGCACAGCGTCAACGCGCGCGTGAAACCAGTAGGTTTGGTATCGATTATACCAACCTGATTCGTGTTGATGTGGCAACGCTGTTCAGCGGATATGATAAAACGCAGCAGCAGGCTACTGTCGTTGCTCTCTATCAGAATAGACAGACGGTTGATGTGATTAATGAAGGAGAAGAAGGTATTGTTATACTGAACGAAACGCCATTCTATGGTGAGGCCTGTGGCCAAGTTGGGGATACTGGGGCGCTGCATAATGCGACTATGCGCTTCGCCGTAGCGAACACTAAGAAGTTTAGTCAGGTGATAGGCCATCTGGGGTTACTGGGTCAGGGTACTCTTCGCGTTAATGATACAGTGAATGCTGATCTAGATAGTGAGCGTCGAGATCGCATTTGTCTAAATCACTCCGCAACCCACTTGCTGCATGCATCGCTGCAACAGGTATTAGGCGACCACGTTGCGCAAAAAGGCTCATTGGTTAATGAAAACTACTTGCGGTTTGATTTCTCACAACTAGAAGCCATGACGGAAGAGCAAATCTTTCGGATAGAAGATATCGTTAACACGCAGATACGTCGTAACCATAAAGTTAAAACCAGTGTAATGACGTTGTCTGATGCAAAAGCGAAAGGCGCGATGGCGCTGTTTAGCGAACAGTATGCAGACCATGTGCGTGTGTTAGCCATAGGCGATTTCTCTATCGAGCTGTGCGGGGGGACGCATACTAAACGCACAGGGGACATAGGTTTGTTCCAGATTATCTCTGAATCTGGGATAGCGACAGGTATCCGACGTATTGAAGCTGTGACAGGCAGCGTTGCATTGACTGCTCTACATCGTCACAGTGGCATATTGCAGGATGTCGCCCAACTAGTCAAAGGTGATACATGTCACGTGGTTGATAAAGTTCGAGCTCTTCTTGATCGCACTCGCCAGTTAGAAAAAAAACTGCAACAATTGAAAGAACAGGAAGCTGCACAGCAAAGTGCATCACTCTGCTCGAAAGCAAAAAATATCAATGGGGCGAAACTGTTAGTAACACAGTTGGTTAACACTGAGCCTAAATTATTGCGTACTATGGTGGATGATCTAAAGAATAAGCTCGGTTCAGCCATTATTGTGCTGGCAACCGTGTCAGAAAATAAAGTCAATTTTATTTCTGGTGTTACGAAAGATTTAATAGATCGTGTTAAAGCTATGGAATTAATTTATTTTATTTCTCAACAGCTTGGTGGTAAAGGTGGTGGTCGTCCTGATATGGCTCAAGCAGGCGGGAACCACGATCCAGCTGTACTAACTGCAGCGTTAGCTAGCGTTGAATCATGGGTAACGAATAAGCTTTAAATATAAAGAGTGTTATCTTAGAAAAACGCTAGAACCTAGCGTTTTGGCGCTTTCCCCTTAAGTAAGGAAGTTATGCATGGGAAAATACCGGTTAGCCTAGCATCTTCTTGTGAGCGTGGCTTACAGCACCTCTTCTCTTTGTTGTAATAAGAAATATCGTGATATAAAACTGAAAACAGCTGATATCGAATACACTAAAAGTAACGATATTGGAGTAAGATAGAAGAGTGTGTTTCCACATGTAGGTTAATGTTTTTACGGTGGATGATGGAGACTGACGGGGAGAAAAAGAGACCCGATTCTTTATAATCTTTCAAGGAGCAAAGAATGCTTATTTTAACTCGCCGAGTTGGCGAAACCCTCATGATTGGCGATGAGGTGACAGTTACAGTGCTAGGGGTAAAAGGCAATCAGGTTCGTATTGGTATTAATGCGCCAAAAGAAGTTTCGGTTCATCGTGAAGAGATTTACCAGCGGATCCAAGCAGAAAAATTGCAGCTAACGTCCTACTGATTTACCAAGCGTCTCGCTTTTAAGGCGGGACGGGACGCATTCGTTTTGACTTTCCTGATTTATCTTCCATGGCGTTTATTTTGAATTATATATATATCAGATATCCATAGCCATCAACGCTGTTGATAACATCAACTTTTCGCTGTGAGTCTGCGGCTATTGCGTATAATTTGTTCAAAAAAACGAGTTGGAAAAATTGTTTGACTTATAAGTCCGGGCAAGTAATATGGTGCGCCACTCAGCACCCGTGAGTACAATTAAAAGAAACATCATTATCGCAGTGCAAAGATTAGCATACTGGTGAGGTGGCCGAGAGGCTGAAAGCGCTCCCCTGCTAAGGGAGTATGTGGTCAACAGCTGCATCGAGGGTTCGAATCCCTCCCTCACCACCATTGACTATGCATCCGTAGCTCAGCAGGATAGAGTACTCGGCTACGAACTGAGTGGTCGGAGGTTCGAATCCTCCCGGATGCACCATCCCTCTTGTTATAAATCTTGATATTTCTTGTGCTTACTCCTAATTTCATCTTCAGTGCATACTGGCAACATACCTCTGTCAACAGCCCACATAAATAACCATTCTTTTTAAGAATTTTATTGAACGAGCGACATCATTTGTTCTTTACGCTAAAGTAACTTCTCTTGTACGCAGTTTAAGGAGTCGAGATGTGCAATCATTATCAATGCCTTATATTAAATAGATGGCATCATCCTTCTTGATACTGAGCCTACACACTGCGCTGATATGGACCTAAAGGCGCTAGCGCTAGGCTAGCTACCGAAAAGTTAGCGCTGGTGTAGTGTAAGAGCTTCTATTTGATACGCTAAAACCACTCCAAGGACTTTGACCAAGGAGAATAAGTACTGGCAGCACGAGCTACTAGGCCTGATAAACTGCTGTTTAGCTTGTACTACACATTTTGTTAGCATTGTCGGCACGAAGGATGTGCAGCATCTCATATAACCTTTCCTGACACCTTCTTAATGGTACCACGGCTCTTTTGTTGAGTTGAGTGCCGGTTATTGGTTTTGCTATGCGTTTCTGCGCAATGGGCTGTGTATGCTGTTTTTCTCTACGATCTTTATCTATCTTGGTAACGCACTGTATTATATCGTAGTATCCATAATGATATTACAAGGAATGACTTTGTGGTGATAACGCATATCACTCAATCATTACATCTAACAGCGGGAGGTCGATTTGATCCCGGATATATCACAAGCGTTGACCTGGCTTGAACTTCATCCTCAGGTGATGAAAGGGATTCAACGCGGTATTGAACGCGAAACGCTACGCGTTCAGCCTAATGGAAATTTTGCACAGACAGGACATCCGAAAAATCTAGGGGCAGCATTAACTCACCCCTGGATCACGACTGATTTCGCAGAAGCGTTGTTAGAGTTTATTACTCCTGTTGATCAGGATGTCGATCATCTGCTGGCATTCTTGCAGGATATCCACCGTTATGTCGCGCGTAATATCGGCTCTGAGCGCCTATGGCCGTTTAGCATGCCATGCTTTATTCCTGATGAAGAGGATATTGAATTAGCTCAGTACGGCACGTCAAATATTGGCCGTTTTAAAACGCTTTATCGTGAAGGGTTAAAAAACCGTTATGGGGCGCTGATGCAAACCATTTCTGGCGTGCATTATAACTTTTCGTTGCCGCTGGCATTTTGGCAAGCGCGTGCCGGTGTTGCCGACGCAGAAAGTGGCAAACAAGAGATCTCCGCTGGCTATTTTCGTTTAATCCGTAACTATTACCGCTTTGGGTGGGTCATTCCTTATTTGTTTGGTGCATCGCCTGCGATCTGTTCTTTTTTTTTGCCGAGTACAGAAACTACATTGCCGTTCGAAAGTGGCGAAAATGGGATTTATTATCTTCCTTATGCGACTTCCTTACGCTTAAGCGATTTGGGTTATACCAATAAATTGCATAGCAAGCTAGGCATCACTTTCAATACGCTGGATGGATATGTGGCGGCATTGAAGCGTGCGATCAAAACCCCTTCGGAAAAGTATGCCGATCTTGGCGTAAAACAAGGGGAACATTATTTACAGCTCAATACCAATGTATTGCAGATTGAAAATGAGCTTTATGCACTGATTCGTCCTAAACGTGTAACGCACCGTGGTGAAGCGCCTTCTGATGCGCTTATACGTGGTGGTATTGAGTATATTGAAGTACGATCGTTGGATATTAATCCCTTTACACCGTCTGGTGTCAGTGCTGAGCAGGTGCGTTTCCTCGATCTGTTCCTGATCTGGTGTGCACTGGCCGATGGGGCGGAAATGAATAGCGCTGAACTGCAATCTACCCGTAAAAACTGGAACCGTATTATTTTGGAAGGACGAAAACCAGGTTTGTTGACTGCCGGCATGGGATGCGAAACACGACAGCAGCCTTTAGCGGAGGTAGGACATGCATTGTTCCCCGATCTTCGTCGTGTAGCAAAAGTGCTGGATAGAGAGCATGAAAAGCCCTATTATCAGCAGGTTTGTGATAAACTGAGTATTGGGTTCGATAAACCGGAAAATACGTTTTCAGGCCGTCTGTTACCGTTATTGAAAGCACAAGGATGCTGTAACTTTGGATTAACCTTGGCAGAGAGCTATCGTGAGCAGCTTAGTCAGGAGCCGTTAACGGTGTTAACGGAGGCACAGTTTATTGCAGAGAGTGAGCGCGCTTGGCAAAAACAACGGACACTGGAAGCCAAAGATACGCTATCATTCGATGCTTATCTAGTAGCTACTAGATAGGCTTGAGTCTCTCTGAGAGAAGTAGGAAAAACATGCCGTTATTAGATTACACTTTACTCTAGATCATCCCTGTTTCCGTATAGCCGACTACGTGCTCCAGGAGCGCTACACTATGATAATCACTCCTGCTAATATTATTATCGTATTCGATTTATGCTTCTTATTGCTTGAATAAAGATCAGCAAAAATTATCAATATATTACCTATTTATATGATATGAAATATCTTGCGTCCGCAACTTAACAGCGGTAGCATTTCAGTTAGCATTTTTAATTTTTAAATAGATAATCGATCAGCGCCACTTTGAGTGGTTAGAGATCAGCAAGAATCAGGGTGGCCAGGTAGCATAAATCAAACAAGTTACATGACGCTGTGATGTTCATCACAATGCAAATTATTAAACTGATAGTAGAACTAATGTTTAGTAACTCAGATGTTATCTATCTGTATATCGAAAGTACGGTGATAGAGAGTACCGTTCGTAACAGATAAAAATCACTGTCGTAGAGATCTGCTTTAACTAGCAGGCGGTAGTTACTTTACTTGCGCAAAGTACTAGAAACAATTATTAGTAATTTTTACGTCACGAACTAAACGGTTATCGTTATGCTTCACAGCAATCATCATACCTTGTATGATATAATAATCAATACTTATTTTTGAGTATCGCGCACGCGACCCACCTTATCGTTGAGCACAAGATAATGTTTGATAATTTAACTGATAGACTCTCGCAGACATTGCGCAATATCAGTGGCCTCGGACGGTTGACTGAAGACAATATCAAAGACACCTTGCGTGAAGTGCGCATGGCCTTACTAGAAGCTGATGTTGCCCTCCCAGTAGTTCGTGATTTTATCAATCGAGTAAAGGAAAGAGCTATCGGGCATGAGGTAAATAAAAGCCTAACGCCTGGCCAGAAATTCATCAAGATTGTAAAAAAAGAGCTTATCGCGGAAATGGGGGAAACCAACGAATCTCTAAATCTAGCAGCACAGCCTCCTGTAGTGGTGCTGATGGCGGGTTTGCAAGGGTCGGGTAAAACTACAAGTCTCGGTAAGATAGCTAAGTTCCTGCGTGAAAAGCACAAGAAGAAAGTGCTCGTAGTTTCCGCGGATGTATACCGTCCTGCAGCGATCAAACAGGTAGAAACGCTGGCACAAACGGTTGAAGTGGATTTCTTCCCTTCCGAAGTGCACGAAAAACCGCTTGATATCGTTAACTGTGCTCTGCAACACGCTAAGCTGAAGTTTTACGATGTGCTACTGGTGGATACGGCGGGCCGATTACATGTTGACGAATCGATGATGGACGAGATCAAGCAAGTTCATGCTGCTATAAAGCCGGTCGAAACGCTGTTTGTTGTTGACGCAATGACGGGTCAGGATGCGGCCAATACGGCAAAAGCTTTTAATGAAGCACTACCTCTTACCGGAGTTATTCTGACAAAAAGTGATGGTGATGCTCGCGGTGGGGCGGCGTTGTCAATTCGCTACATAACAGGAAAACCGATCAAGTTCCTTGGCGTCGGCGAAAAAATTGAGGCCTTGGAACCGTTCTACCCTGAGCGTATTGCATCGCGTATTCTTGGTATGGGCGATATGCTTTCCCTAATTGAAGATATTGAACATAAAGTTGACCGCACTCAGGCAGAGAAACTGACTAACAAACTAAAAAAGGATGACAGTTTCGATTTAACGGACTTCCTAGATCAGCTTAAGCAAATGCGAAAAATGGGCGGTATAGCCAGCATGATGAGTAAAATACCGGGCATAGGGTCCTTACCGGACAAGGTAAAATCACAAATGGATGACAAGGTACTTGTATACATGGAGGCTATCATCAACTCTATGACACAACAGGAGCGTGCTAAACCGGAAATCATTAAAGGGTCACGCAAGCGTCGTATTGCCATGGGGTCAGGCATGCAGGTGCAGGATGTCAACCGTCTACTAAAACAGTTTGATGATATTCAACGCATGATGAAAAAAATAAAAAATAGCGGCATGGCAAAAATGATGCGTAGCATGAAAGGTAGGATGCTGTCTAGGTTTTAGGGGCATTAATGGTAATTTTTTCTCGACCTGGCGCAGGTAGACGCTTTAGCTTGCTTTTTGCGTAAAAATGAATAAAATTTTAAGTTTTATATGACGCTAGGGTTCCTAGTTCTTCGGAAACTAGGGGCCTGGCTGTTTTATTAACTAAAGAGGATGTTATGGTAACAATTCGTTTAGCCCGTGGCGGCGCGAAAAAACGTCCATTCTATCAAGTCGTCGTTACTGATAGCCGCAATGCCCGTGATGGTCGTTTCATCGAACGCGTCGGTTTCTTTAACCCGATCGCAGCCGGTAAAGCCGAAGTGCTGCGTCTAGATCTAGATCGCATTGCACATTGGATTATGCAAGGTGCACGCATCTCTGATCGTGTTTCTGCGCTGATCCAAGATGCTAAAAAAGTTGCGTAATCTACGGCAGTGAAGAAAATGAGGAAGCAACTTAACCAGTTATCCCCTGTCAATCTCATTGTTATGGGAAAAATGGGATTAACGTATGGTATTCGGGGTTGGCTCAGAGTATTTTCCTCTACAGAAGAAACCGAAAGCATTTTTGATTATCAGCCTTGGTATATTCAGTTTCAGGGGTCTTGGAAGATTGTCGAGATCGAAAGCTGGAAACACTTTAATCAAGCTTTTCTCATCAAAGTAAAAGGGGTTGATGATCGCAATGCAGCAAATTTATTAAGGAACGCCGAGATCGTTGTAGATTCTGTCCGGCTTCCTGATTTGGCGGAAGGTAATTATTACTGGAAGAATCTTTGTGGCTGCGAAGTCATTACATTATCGGGATATCAGCTTGGAAAAGTCATTGCTATAATGGAAACCGGTGCTAACGATGTGCTGATCGTAAAAGCTAACCTACAAGATGCTTTCGGCACTAAGGAACGGTTAATTCCGTTTCTGACTGGACAGGTTATCAAGCATGTAGCTCTTTCTATTAAAACGATTGAAGTAGATTGGGATCCGAGTTTTTGAAGTTTGAATCAAACGAAAACGCTGAGTGGAACAAAGAATGTGGATAGGGGTTATTAGCCTGTTTCCAGAGATGTTTCGCGCAGTGGTTGATCATGGAGTTACTGGTCGAGCAGTAAAAAATGGCCTGCTAAACGTACAGTGTTGGAATCCTCGTGATTTTTCGTACGATCGGCATCGTTCTGTGGACTATCGCCCTTATGGGGGCGGCCCCGGTATGCTGATGATGGTTCAACCCTTGAGGGATGCTATTCATAAAGCAAAGGCAGTAGCAGGGGACGGTGTCAGGGTTATTTATTTGTCACCCCAGGGTAGTAAGCTAGATCAACAGGGCGTACGACAGCTTGCAACGCATAAGAAATTGATCCTAGTGTGTGGTCGATATAAAGGAATCGATGAGCGTGTAATCAGAACCGAAATTGATGAAGAATGGTCTATCGGTGATTACGTTCTTAGTGGTGGTGAGTTACCAGCAATGGTAATTATAGACTCGGTATCCCGTTTTGTTCCTGGCGTGCTCGGGCATGCATCTTCTGCGAAAGCAGATTCCTTTGCAGATGGGTTATTGGATTGTCCACACTTCACTCGTCCTGAAATACTAGATGGTATGGGGGTTCCCCCAGTGTTATTGTCGGGAAACCATGCCGAAATACATCGCTGGCGATTAAAACAGGCGATTGGCCGAACCTGGCTTAGAAGACCTGAACTTATGAAAACCCTAGTGCTAACTGAAGAGCAAAAAGATTTATTCGCTGAGTTCCAGCGGGAACATCAGTCCAAGTAATGAGAGAACGAGAGAATTATAGGGCGTAGCAACTCTGTGCGCGTACCCATGTATCAGTTTATCTAGGGTAGGAGACATAGTATGAGCAATATTATTAAGCAGCTTGAACAAGAGCAGATGAAAAAGGATGTACCTGCATTTGGTCCTGGTGATTCCGTTGAAGTGAAGGTATGGGTCGTTGAAGGTAGTAAAAAACGTTTGCAGGCATTCGAGGGCGTGGTTATCGCTATTCGTAAGCGCAGTCTGCACTCTGCATTCACTGTTCGCAAATTTTCTAATGGCGAAGGCATAGAGCGTGTCTTCCAGATTCACTCTCCAGTTGTTGATAGCATTACTGTGAAACGTCGTGGTTCGGTACGTCAGGCTAAACTGTATTACCTGCGTGAGCGCACTGGTAAGGCTGCTCGTATTAAAGAGCGTCTTAACTAAGATATCTTAGAGCTTTAAGTTATGAAGGGTTGTATTGAGGTTAATGACTCATATCAGTATATTTACTTTTTTGCTATTTTTAATGTTTAATATCTGCAGAGAGTATATAAATGGTTAACCAAAATTGATCTTTAGTAAAATTTCTACATTTTAAATAAGTATGAGGGTTCGTCTCTTCTGGTAAACACAGTGTATTAAGTAGTCGTTTTATATGCTAGTGAATAAAGTACTGCTGAGTGAGCATGCTAGAAAATTATTCAGAATTATGACGCGTAGTTTAAGCCCTTATTTAATATTCTATATTGAGTGGATTAGAAGATAATCAGTATTACTAGATTAGATAAAAATAACAAAAATTCCATTGGGGCATGGAAAAATAATTTCTTCTATAGAAGGTGTAATCAGTAAGCATTCTTATTATATTGTGATGCAAGAGAGCCGACTTTAGTTACCTTCCTTTATACATCAGATATAAATTATCCTTTATGATAAAGATGAAGGCTTTTCTAGCTGTTATTAAGCATAGTGCGCATAATAGGCTAGATCTCGTTGTATCAAGCAAAAAGATATATACCCTTAGTGCAGACAAAAGTAAAAATAAGTACGCAGGTAATAAAGAGATATTTTTAGTTAAAATAAACCTAGAAATTATTCTAGTTCAACTAAACAGATCAGTATCATGATTAATAAAATTAATACTAATTTAGTACTGTCTTAATTTTATTGTAGAATAAGGAAGATTTTTACATTTTCAGAAAAATGATCTAGTATTATTTTTAATAAATAATATATTGATTTATTGTTCCTAACCCTGAGTACTTTAAGTGCTCAGCATTCTTTATGCCATCACAAACTAGGGATGGAAATCTTTTCCCGCTTTCCCCATTCTCTACTTTTATTAGAATAAGATAATTTAAAATGACATAATATTGCCTATCCATTCTGATAACAACCTAAAAAGGAATCCATTCAACGATTATATTAACAGACCACTTAACTAAAGCATCATTATCTTTTACAAAAGATCTACTCATTCTATCACTAAACCCCCCTTTTTTGCTAAAAATAATGAGATTTTTCTGGCAGAAAAATCTGGCTTGTATAGCAGATCACAAGTAGCAATTTCGTTTCTGAAATATATCTAAATTTCATCCTAATAGTCTCATCGCCAAGCTTCTTGTTTAATCTTTCAATATAGTCCCAGGTTGATTGAAATATGCTTACTAGTGTACGTAATGACTTGAGCAGCCTATAGTCCATCAACTATAGGTAATCTTAATGAGAAGCAGGTATGTGCTTATATTAATTGAGTAATTATAAACTTATAGTGTATAATTTTAAATATTTACGATTTATGATGTCTTGAAATTCAAGGGAATAAGATTCGATCCCTAACATGGATATCGCGGATGAACAGCATCTACTGATTACGATAGGTGTGCTTAAAAAATCGCTATGCGTACTACTTTGTAAAAGTGGATACAACTGTTAGTTGGAAAGACTTCATTAATAAAAACACTACATGGATAGCTGAGTTAACATAGAGGCAGCTTTACACATTTTTTCGTAAGTTGTTACTGAATCTAATGAAGATGTGTCTGCCTTTGGCAACAGAAGCTGTTGATCTCAAATAGCCTGCAATATTAGGGCAATCTATTCAGATAGATCGGTGATTGGCGCGCGCACTGCGGAATCATAAGGAAATAATGTGGTGCTAATTAAACGTTATCGTTTTGGCGAAGCCATTTCGCTACTGGAAAATAAAAAAAGCCGCATTAGCAGGGTTTCACCTAAAGCGCCTGATTTTTTTGGCCTATCGCGATAATTCAGATTGTTTTAGCTGTCGTTCTTTTGGTCTAAGACATCAATCGACTTTCTCGTAAACACAATAAAACTGGTAATTTTGCCTTGATTAGGCTGGTTATAGCCTACTTCCCGCTGTTGATAAAGCAATCCGCTTTTGCGGTGGTTTCACAGCACTTAATTTTCCACTTTGCTGTGCTGCCAGATTTGAATAGGAACCCTTTGAGGTGAAAAAGATGATGTATGCCGATATTGAGTAAGTACTGAATCTTCGATAATTATTTGAAAAAGGCGCGTAATGTAGTGTCCATCAAGATGATGAGTTTTTGCTGCTTCGATAAGTTTGTCTAGAAGATATCTTTCATGCGCTGTGTCGCGAATGGGACGATATCTATGTAGTTTTTCTTGTGCTACTTTAAGCGATAACTCATGCCGATCGGCCAGTAACTCTAGCAGCTTTAAATCCAATGCGCTGATGCGCTCACGTAAAGCCAGTAAATGACTGTCTGTCATGTTGTGCTACCTACAAAATCTGTTTATTGAAAAACTGCCTACAGAGATAGTAATCTGTTCATAAAAAGGCTTCCTGATTTAGGAGAGGCTTTCTGGTTCGTCTTCATATTCTTTTAAGATAACGAAATGCCTACTGAATTGGAAGAAGATAAAAAATACGTACGAGGAAAAAAGGTGTGTTGATTATGTTCTACCTATTAAATATTTGCGCTTTAATGATGTAAATATACCTGAGTATAGTAACTGTTAGCTTTTTGTTCTCTAAACTAAAAAGAGAAAGTGTTGTATTACTCCAGCTTAGTTCTTAGGTTATGATAACTCAATGTTGGCGTCTTTAGCTCTTATAGTTGCTCGGAGCACTTCTCCCTTAGCCTGCAGTTTTCGTTCCAAGTTGGCGATTACCTTATGAATGACAGCGTAAAATCCTCATGCTTAGCACTGTAACCAAAGGGACTATTTGGAGTGCTGATGGTCCTATCTGCAACAAAACTACAAGCCTTTAGCTAAAAATAATATGCTGGTTAATCCGGTGAGTTTTTCACTTATCTAGGTTGGTTAGAGGGTCTTCGATATGGTCGACGTATTACCTGGTTACTTTTTATTTGCTTACTGGTAATGTTTATCATCGAATGCACTTCTCTACTTTTCCATCTTACTTAGGTGTTTTTAGCATGGCTGGAAATGGGAAAATAGTGACTTATATTATTTTATTGGCTTGTAGGATGAGCGTGTTGCACTTTGTGAAGCCTATTGAGTTGGCGTGACAGAAAGCTTGATGTTACGGTTGCATTATCAAGGAGATTGATAGCCTCCAAAAACGGACTGTAACGGGATTTTTATCCAATATGGTTTAGTTTCTAAATAAAATAGATTTTTGAATAAAAAAGAAACCCTAAAAACTCTATGTTTCCGTTTTTATGTGTATGAGTATCGCACAAACTTTACCGTTAAGCTGGATTAACTTCGATAAGTTTCGCAACTTTATTCGCCTGGCCGAGCAATCGGAGTTCCCGATAGGCATTTTCTACCAAAGGAAGTGCTCTTTTCGTTGCTTGCGTCTCCGGGAAATCACGTATCATTTGATCTACACGGTTAACAACCGCGACGTAGGCTCCGCGTTTAGCGTAATATTCAGCTACTGAAAGTTCATATTTAGCTAAACGTTCTCTTAAGAATACTAGGCGTTTTCCCGCATCGGCAGAAAATTGGCTATGAGGATAAGCCTGTAGTAACTGGCGGAAGTTGTAAAAAGCCGCGCAAGCATATTGCGGGTCGCGATCAGAACGGTCAGCCCCGAAGAATCCTTGAAGAGGGCTATCATCCCGAGCCATGTTGGTTAAACCAAGCATATACAGGACATAATCCTCATTCGGGTGAGTAGAGCTAAGTCGGAGGAAACGCTCAATGGAAGCTTGCGCCATCGCCAATTCTGCTGATTTGTAATAAGCATAAATCAGGTCAATCAGTACTTGCTGAGAATAAGGCCCAAAAGGATATCGATTATCCAGTGCTTCTAACTGTGGGATTGCTGCTTTAAAGTTACCGCCCTGTAAATTTTGTTGAGCGGTAGCATAAATTTTAGAAGGCGAGATGTCAGGAACCGTAACTTTAGAGTTGTTGGAGCAACCCGACACTGCCAGGCCCAACGTAGCTGCAGCCATAAGATGTTTTATCTGCATCACAAGTTTTGATTATCCTAATGGTATAATGCTGGGAGACACTGGCCGTGAAGCTTCCAAGAAAGCGACTCTGCAAGAGCAGAGTATTTAAACAGGATATCCCTCCGTGAAAATTCAACGTTTATGAAGAGGGTATAACGATGGTACAACAAGTACAACTTACCGCAACCGTGACTGAGTCTCAACTCGGTCGACGATTAGATCAAGTTTTAGCTGAATTATTCCATGAATATTCACGTTCTCATATAAAAGAATGGATCCTAGACGATCGGGTACAAATTAACGACAATGTAATCAATAAGCCAAAAAAGAAAGTGCTAGGTGGTGAAGTAATTACGATGGATGTCTTGATTGATGAAGATATTCGCTGGGAAGCACAAAAGATTGCACTAGATATTATTTATGAAGACCCAGATATTTTGGTGATCAATAAACCGGTCGATTTGGTAGTTTATCCAGGTGTGGATAACCCGGACGGTACTGTCCTGAATGCACTATTGAATCATTTTCCGGCTATTGCCGATGTACCGCGTGCAGGCATTGTGCACCGTCTTGATAAAGACACTACCGGATTGATGGTCGTAGCGAAAACAGTGATGGCACAAACTCGGCTAGTTGAATCATTTCAGGTACGTGACATCACGCGTGAATATGAGGCTGTTGCTGTTGGACGTATGACGGATGGGGGTACGGTAAATCAACCAATAAGTCGCCATTCAATAAAACGCACTCATATGTCAGTGCAGCCAATGGGAAAGCCAGCGATCACACATTATCAAATTACGGGGAGTTTTCGTAATCATACACGCTTACGCTTGCGTCTTGAAACAGGACGTACGCACCAGATTCGTGTACATATGGCGTATGTAAATCATCCGTTAGTGGGAGATAAGCTTTATGGTGGCTGTCCTCGTTTGCCTAAGGGAATATCAGAAGAACTGGTAACCGCACTGCGCACGTTCGATCGTCAGGCGTTACATGCTACTAGATTGCGCCTTTATCATCCTATCAGTAGGATAGAAATGGAGTGGAATGCGCCATTGCCACAAGATATGGTCGATTTAGTTGAGGTACTAAAGTTAGATGCAGAAGTGTTTACCGATCAATATTACTGATGATACGGAATAGACCAGAGGCCGTTTTAGCAAATCGTTAGCAATTCGTGACGCGACCTGACTTGCCAATTAAACCACTTAATAGTTAAACATAGGACTATGGAACGTAGGTTGTTCTATTATCTTTTCCTACGTTAGTCATACTGACCGGCAATGCCGTCTTTACTAAAGACCTAGGGTGATATATACGGTAATGACGCTAGGATGTTTGCCCATGTTATGTTGTTCTGATAGCGGCGATGAGGTGGCTGCAGCGCATGATGGCTGATGCGGATCATGCTCCCGTTTCGTACCCCGAATTATCTGTGATGGTGCGTTTCTGGCTAGCGATTGGCTCGAAACGAGACTTTTGAAGCTGATCCTGGGGTATATAAAGCGTTTATGGTATAATTCTATGCTTGCTATAGAGTCTTTAATCGCTAATTAAAACAAGTTTATTGCCAATAGTTATTATCGTGCTCGTTTATGCTTGCAGGCTCCAAGCATAAGAAAATTTCTTGTGGAATTTCTTATACTATTACTCAATACAAGAAATTTTTCTCGTATCATTGATGATAGAGCCACTGCTCGAATGGTAACTTTAATCTGCCTGATATAACCCACTAAATTAGAACGATCCATGGCAATTAACTGTGGTAATCTTATTATTACTGGCAAAACAATCTTGAATTTTTGAGGGGTTGACATCCTTTAATTTCTATCTGAACTGTTTTTATAGAGGATAGATACTCAGCGGCTCATTAAGCGATCTCTTGATGCAAGCGGAGGCAACTAAAGAGTCGATATCCAAGTCTGTCGAAGACTAACTGCTTAGTGATAAACAACTTGAACGATCAAAATGCGAAAAATTAGCTACAAGTACTAGTGAGCTAACCAGCACTAATAACTTATAAGGCTTAACCTTATAACGCCTAAGGTATTTTATTCTAGGTTGAAGAGAATACGACTCGTATGAAGAATTCATCTTGAAGACAAATTAATCTTACTAGTTTAGTTGGACAGGCGAGATGAAATACAATATACCTGGTAGCGATAGCGCGGTTGTGGTCCATACCTTATGCGCTCCAGTCCGAACTCAGAAGTGAAACATTGTAGCTCTAAATAGTAATGTAGAAAGCCGCTACTGCGGGAGAGTAGAGAACTGCCAGACTTCTTATATCGAGCGCCTGAATTAGTTGTTCGAATGTATACTTAGCTTCAACACTCTTTATTCCATGTTCCTATGCACCTAGTGTTCAATTTTGATCTTTGCGCACTTTCTCTATTGCGATCTCATTAACTGCACCTGTTTCCAACATTATTTGTATTCCTAATATCGTAGGATATTGGCAACGATATTGCATCTCTGTCCATCCACTTGCTTCTTTGAAGCTTTTTCCAGCTCTATCTGTGATCACTGATTTTGCAAAAATCTTCTAGAAGGGATCTGGGTTCAGAGAGCTCTAGTTCTTTAGCTGTGACTCTATATATCTTATATTGAGTAATAATCAATTTTATTTTTCTCTTAAGGAGAGCCTTAATCATAGCATGATTGATTGAAGATCGATCTGGAATGTAGAGATTTGGCGTAGAGGATCGAGTAAACTATGGCATATCTAATCTGTAGAGTACGTCTGATGACGAGCAGTACTATATCCCTAAAGCCTTACCATACTTTTTCTTTGCCCGTTTATGCCGATGAGATTGTATTCGCTAATACGGCAGATTCGTTAGTTGCTTCCTGGCGTCATGCAAGTAAGCAGAGCAGGCCGGTGTTGATGCTAGGGGAAGGTAGCAATGTCCTATTTTTGGCTGATTTTATAGGAACGGTCATTATTAACCGCATAAAAGGGATTGAGATTACTGAGGGTGATAGTGGATGGAACCTGCATATTGGTGCAGGTGTGAATTGGCATTATCTAGTCAAGGACACGCTGAAAGCGGGTTTGCCAGGCTTGGAAAACCTGGCTTTGATCCCAGGCTGTGTCGGCTCTGCTCCAATTCAAAATATCAGCGCTTATGGCGCTGAGTTTAAGCAGTTTTGCGTATATGTTGATATATTAGATCTTATGCATCATCAGGTTATCCGCCTTAGTGCTGAGCAGCAGTGCCAGTTTGGTTATCGTGAAAGTATCTTCAAACATCAATATCATAGAGGTTTTGCTATTATTGCGGTAGGTCTGTATCTGACTAAGTCCTGGATGCCTTTGCTGGGGTATGGTGATTTGGCGCAGCTCGATCCTGCAACTGTGACGCCTGATGCTATCTTTACCACTGTGTGTGTTATGCGGCGTAAGAAATTACCTGATCCAGCGTTGATGGGAAATGCGGGCAGCTTTTTCAAAAACCCGGTCGTTAGCGCCGAGCAGGCTCAGAAAATATTGATATATTACCCTAACGCGCCATACTACCTACAACCCAATGGCAAAGTTAAATTTGCTGCTGGCTGGCTTATCGACCAGTGCCATTTAAAAGGGCACCGCATTGGCGGTGCCGCGGTTCATCAGAACCAGGCTCTGGTGCTGGTCAATAGTAATGAGGCGACTAGCGACGATATAGTTGCTCTGGCTCGTTATGTACGTAATAAAGTTGCAGAGACATTTTCGCTCTGGCTTGAGCCAGAAGTGCGCTTTATTGCTTCAACAGGTGAAGTAAGCGCGATAGAGGTGCTCTCATGAACGATATTCTGGTCCCTTTAAAACTGATCCACATTCTCTCTGATGGTGAATTGTACTCAGGTAAATATTTGGGTGAGCTATTAGAAATGAGCCTTGTAGGCATCAAGAAGCATATTCAAACTATCAGAGACTGGGGGTTGGATGTTTTTCCTGTTACGGGGAAAGGTTATCGCTTGCCTGAACCGATGCAATTTCTTGATGAAAATATTATTCGTGCTACACTCCCAGGAAATAACATTTCTGTATTGCCTTTCATTGACTCGACCAATCAATATTTGTTAGATAGGCTGGATAGCTTGAACTCTGGCGATGTCTGTGTAGCAGAGTACCAGCATGCTGGCCGCGGTCGTCGGAGGCGACAGTGGCAATCCCCGTTTGGTGCTAACCTCTATCTCTCTATGTTCTGGCGCCTAGAACAGGGGGGGGCTGCGGCAGCGGTGGGCATTAGTCTAGCCATTGGTATCGTGATTGCAGAAGTGCTGCATCGCCTTGGTGCGCATGATGTCAAAGTAAAGTGGCCTAATGACCTGTATATGCACGATCGCAAACTTGCTGGTATTCTGGTTGAACTGCTGGAGAAAACGGGAGATTCGGCGCAGTTAGTGATCGGTATTGGTATTAATTTATGGATGCGCCCGTCTTCTGGACAAGACGTGACACAGGAGTGGATCAATCTGCAAGAAGCTGGGATCGAAATCGATCGTAATATTTTGGGAGCTACTCTGATCGCTGAACTGGGCAATGCGCTGGAAGCGTTTGAACAAGAAGGACTGCGTTCATTTATATCTCGCTGGCGAGCTATGGATAATTATTATAACTGTCCAGTTAAATTGATTATAGGTGAGCGTGAGATTCAAGTTATTGAACGTGGTATTGATGAAAAGGGAGCCCTCTTACTCGAAGAGGACGGTGAAATTAAATCTTATCTTGGTGGTGAAATATCACTGCGCGGGAAGTAATGAATAGGGCATGTTTCTTCTCTTTCTATCATGCTCGTTATACTGTCAGTTATAGGTGCATTAGCTACGTTTATTCTTTGGAATATTATTGGAGTCCTTGCACACCTCTTGTTATCTGACCGCAATCGCTGTTTAAAGCGTTAAAGTTTTTCCTGCAACTTAAATGATTTTACAAACTTCTCTTTTTAAGAGAACATGCGCGACAGCGTGATTTTCTCTTTTTGTCAAAATTAAGCTGGCATGTTCTCGCGTAGGTAAAATATTTTGGTGTAAGTTTGGCTCATTAATATCGCGCCAAACTTTTTTAGCAATCGTCACAGATTGCTCCTCCGTTAATTTAGTATACTCATTAAAGTATGAGGTAAGTTCAGAGAATAATGCACCCTTGCGAAATTCAAGAAAACGGTTTATGTACCAGGATTTTAATAAATCCTCAGCAGCATCAATGTATATTGAAAAATCAATAAAATCAGATATAAAAGTACGTGGCTGTGCATATGAATAATTCATTCCACGTTGAAGAACGTTTAGTCCTTCTAGAATAAGAATATCTGGTTGTTCAACTACTTTATTTATTTTTGGAATAATATCATAAGTTAGATGGGAATAAATCGGTGCTGTGATTTTTTTAGCTCCAGACTTTATTTTTGATAAAAATTTCATTAGATTATGAGAATCATAAGATTCTGGAAACCCTTTTTTCTGTATTAGGTTTCTAGCTTTAAGCACCTGCTTGGAATACAAAAAATTATCTGTGGTGATCAGCTCAACGCGACGATGTTCAGGCCAGCAGCTTAGCAATGTTTGTAATACGCGTGCAGTAGTGCTTTTTCCAACAGCGACACTGCCAGCAATGCCTATAATATAGGGAATACGTTGCCTATTGATGCCGAGAAACTGCTCCAATACTGCTTGATGTCTTAGGCTTGAACTGATATAAAAATTGAGTAGACGGGATAAAGGCAAATAAATTTCGGCAATTTCATCAAATGATAACTTATTATTGATCTCTTTTAATCGAAAGATATCGTCTTCATTCAACTTTAACGGAACTGTATTACGCAATGCAGCCCATTGACGACGATCAAATTGGAGGTAGGGTGTTACTAAATGTTGTTCTCTATCTTTCATCTGTCCTCTATATCCTATAGAGCTTCCTGTCAGGAGGCAGGAATTCCCAATCTTGTGTGAGCCTGGGATTAATTTGCCTATGAGTATACATCGTTTAGCAAAAAGTAGGTAGCAGGTTACACGTTGGAAGCGTAGAAAAGAAGATCATAGTATGATATTACGACGTTTTTTTCGTAAAAAGCTCTAACTGGCTATCGTATATGTATCATGCAATTAGGGAAAAATAAAAGCTTGTAGTAAATAGCCTCGTTGGTAACAATCCTCTCTGTGCGATAAAATGACTCAACCGATCAAGGCCGCCTGCCTATCCAAAAAGAGGAAACTACAACTCACTTCAAAGACAAGCTCTTTCTAAGAAAACACCTTTATCGACGGGCTACTGCGGTATACTAGTGGTTTTTTCTTCTGCCTAGTTGTAATCATTACCTTTTTAGCACAACTCAAGCTATACGCTACCAACGGTATGAGATGCTCTGTTGCTTGCAAGTAATTTATAGAAAAACCTTACAATATAGCTAGAGAAGTTCCCAATCAGTAAAATAATTATCTGCGATTTCATCGGTGATTAGCATATCCGTACCCTACGGATACCCAGTATATATACCCTGTATAATAACAGGTATGGCAGTTCTTTTCTGATAAACAGAAACTGAGTAGTGTCATTTAATGACATGATTTTCATAGCGAAAAAAACTATAGAAGACTGAAATAGGTCATTCTGATATTTTTATCGGAATATAGAAAAATACATGCCACTGACGATTCACGTCTTTTACTTCGGTAAAAAGCACTTAGATTCTGAATATGTGTTACTATTTCTTTATGAAGTAGTAGAAGTGCATTACCTGCGCAGTAGGGTATTCTCTCATAGAGAATATGTCTATAGGTAAATATTTACTACAGAGCTCATCGTAAAATTGGAAGTTATTTATGCATTTTCGGTTCTAGTCCGTGACTGTATTGTATGCTTAAGTTTAGAAAAAACTATAAGAGATATTGCAGTTTAAGCAATTTTTTGTTGCATAGGCAGCTTGCTCTACCTAGAATGCACAGAACTTAATGCCGGCTTAGCTCAGCAGGTAGAGCAACTGACTTGTAATCAGTAGGTCGCCAGTTCGATTCCGGCAGCCGGCACCATTCAAGCATACAATCTGGTGGAGGGTTCACCAGAACCTAAAAGTAGCAGACTATAACTCTGCCTTTACAGGCCTCGAAGGTTCGAATACTTCCTACATCAATTCAACAAGCTAGACAATTGATGGCTAGACTAGAGTGATAAAGACATCATTCTTACGGATGTAGCCTAAGCTCTCAACAGAGAAAATTAGGCAGCCCTTAGTTCAGGTTGCGGGCATCGTATAAAGGCTATTACCTCAGCCTTCCAAGCTGATGATGTGGGTTCGATTCCCACTGCCCGCTCCAACAAGTGCTGATATAGCTCAGTTGGTAGAGCACACCCTTGGTAAGGGTGTGGTCGGCAGTTCGAATCTGCCTATCAGCACCACTTCTTTTTCATATCTTGATTTCATTTTCTATAAATGATTCTTCAAAGGCATTAGCGTGATTAATATCTCTGCTATCAACAATTCATCCGTGTCTTAAAGGGGTTTCCGTGTCTAAAGAAAAATTTGAACGCATAAAGCCACACGTCAACGTCGGTACTATAGGCCACGTTGACCATGGTAAAACTACGCTGACCGCAGCGATTACTACTGTTCTAGCAAAAAAATACGGTGGTAACGCACGCGCAT